>NC_014614.1:872500-1097500 GCF_000196455.1 Acetoanaerobium sticklandii
TACTAATAAGATATATGATTACTCGTTTAAATATCGTGAAATTTATACTTTGTGTTATGACAAAATACAGAATTATGCTGATTCTTCAGTAAATGCAAATTTATTGAAGGGATTTGGAAACATTAATAAAGTTTTAGGTGAGACTATAGCAAAAGTTCCAGTAATAAACAACTTGCAAATAGATGAAGTATTGATTGAAACTGGAGACAAAATAAAAAATTATAGTTCGAAGAAAGCAGATAAAGGTATTGAAAAACTAATTGAGAATCAAAGCAGCTATGTAGTTCCTTTTGTAGAAAAGATAGAAGAGATAAACAAGCTATACAATAGGCCATTAGAAATTTTATTTGACCACGAAAACATATACTTGAAATCATTAGAAGAGTAAAATGCAATGACAACTATAAGTACTGAATAAGTTCTCTAGCATAAAATCAAAAATCATATTAACAGACAGGAGGAACCGCCTTGAACTACATCATACAAATAATCATCTTGGCAATATTTTTAATACTATTTATAAACTGGCTCTCCCAAAAAGCATTTCAAAAGAAGCTCAACTCTTTGCAAGCTATACTAATAACAGAAAATAATCCTGACAAGTATATAGAGGAAAATACAAAGCTACTTGAAACCACTAAGAATCTATATAACAAGTCACTTATTTATATCAATATTTCTGCTGGGCATGCAGTGAAGAAAAGCTATAGAAAATCAAAGGAAGCACTAAAGAATATTCCAGAAAAAGGATTAAGAGGAATAAACAGAGTTGTGTATTTTAGCAATCTTGCATACTATCATTTTAAATTAGCTGAGACAAAGGAAGCTATAAAGATAGTAGAGGATAATAAAAAAGAGTTTGATTTATATCAGAACCACTCATTACTAGGCAAACATATAAAATTAAATCAGGTATATTATCTAAAGGCTAAAAAAGAGCTAGATACTGCAAGGGAGCTACTTGGAAAACTAAAAACTGAGTATACAGATGAAAAATATTTGCAAGAGCTTTCTGAAGTGAAGCTTTAGAATAAAAAAAGCTATAATCTCATATAGAACAGAAGAGATTATAGCTTTTTTTTGTAGAAATATTTTGAACTTATTTTTTAAGTTTGTCTATAAAATATTTGAATATTTTTTGAGAATCTTCGTTAGTTCTGCTCATCATTTCTGGATGCCACTGAACAGCGGCGATAAACTGACTATCATCTTCTTTTTCGATTGCTTCAATTATTCCATCTGGGGCACTTGCTGATATTTTAAATCCTGGTGCCAAGTTTTTGATAGCTTGATGATGGAAGCTATTGATTGAAATTTTAGATTTTCCTGTTGCTTTAAATAAGAATGAATCTTCGTTTATTATGATATCGTGAACTGGCATATCAGGGTTAGCATAGTTCATATGCTTTAGGTCTGTACCTTGAAAGCTGTTATCTTGGTATAGACTTCCTCCATGAAAAACATTTGTAAGCTGACTTCCACGACATATACCAAATATAGATTTTTGAAGTTTATTTGCTATTTCATAAGCCATAAATTCAAAGCTGTCTCTCATAGGAGATAAGTCTCCTAGCTTATCACAGGGCTGTTCATTATATAGAATTGGGTTTAGGTCTTGACCCCCACTAAATAGTAAGCCATCACACATAGAGATTTGTCTTTCTAAATTCTCAAAATATTGACTAGTAGGGATTAATATTGGAACTCCACCAGCTTCTTCTATTGACCTAGAGTAGTCTTGGTTTATAGTTATGCGTGGATAGCCTGGGAATAAATAATTTTTATCCATTTCTATATTTGTAAATATACCAACAATAGGTTTGCTCATAATTTTTCTCCTCGCTTAAATTAATTTAGTCACTTATGAAACGCTTCTATTACTGCTAGAAACTACTTTTTTTTCTTTGTATAACCCCATTTTGTAAGGAATGTATACTCCAATAGGTAGGATTACATATCCTATAATCATAGCGCAGATAGCATAGGTGTTTACTACAGTTTCTCCATTGTCGTTTACCATTGAAAACTGGTCTGCCCATGAGAATTTGTAAAGTAAGAATGCTGACGTTACAAAAGCTAGAATAGGAATTACAACATCTGTAAAGAACATTTTTTGCGCAGTTTCTATCTTTGGTTCTTTATTTTTATCATAGTAGAACATAATTACAGCCATAGGAACTACTAAAAATTGAATAAATCTAGATACTGAGCTTATTATCATGATTCCACGCATATTGTACTGGAAAGCCATAGGAACTGCGATGGCCATTGATGCTGTAACTAGGAAAGCGAATAGGGGAACTCCTTGCTTAGTTTTTTTAGAAAGAAATATAGGTAGCTGTCCCTCATCAGCCATAGCTTCAAAAATTCTTGGAGTACTGAAAGCTGCAGCTATATTGATACCAAACATAGATATAACTGCTCCGTAGATAATTATGTTTTTGATGAGTGGGTTTAAAAAAGCAGAAGCTAAAATTACAGGTTCAGTTGAATTTAGTATGCCTTCAGGATTTATTATCATAGCTATACTCACTACACTTACATAGATTAGAGCAACTATTCCTATAGCTAAAGGAATTGCTTTTGGAAGATTTTTTTCTGGTTCTTCCATTTCAGAAGCAGCAGATGCAACTGATTCAAAGCCTGTATAGGCATAAAAAGCAGCTAAAATTGCACCTACAAAGATTGAAGCATCCATTGGTTTTACGATAAGCTCACCTGCAGTATCCACTGCTTGATTAATAGACATAAAATTGTTTTGTCCAGTTTTTAAAAATATTGCAAGTCCAGCAAATACTGCAACTAATAAAGCAGTTATTTTTCCTATAGTAGAAATATTGCTGGCTATTTTTGTTATGTAAGATCCAGAAAATACAATTGCTAAAAGTATTCCCATAAGTATTAAAAATCCAAGAGTTATATTGCCTTGCGTTTGGGCATCTGGTCCACCAAAGATTCCAAGTGTAGTACGTACTACAGCAGTCGCCATTACACCCCAAGCAATTGAGCCAGCTGCGAATCTAGTGATACCCACATAGTAACCGACTTCATTTCCAAAGGCTGCTTTTGAATATGCATAACCAGAGCCATTTTTAGAAATATACTTAGCGGCTGAAGCAAATGTAATTGCTAATATAATAGCGAATAATCCAGCTAAAATATAAACTAGAGGAGTATAAGTTCCTGCAACTTTTACAACTCCTGCGGGTGATAAGAAAATACCTGTACCAATAATGCCGTTGATGGTCAATAACACTATAGACCAAAAACCAAATTTTTTGTTCATGTCAATCATCTCCTTTTGTGATTATTTATAAAGTTCAGAATTTATTGTTCTATTAAGCATTATTGATGCCAAATTGTTAAAATAATAATTATATTATATAAAAATAATTTATAAGCGTTGAAATATAGGTATTCTTTAAAAGTGAATATTGATTTAAGATTATAATACTACAGTAAAAGAATAATATAAAAGAAAAAATAATAGGATTAAATAGGATTACCACAACATAATATACTATTTATCCTATATAATTCTATTTATAAAGAATATAAAATTATGAGCAAAGCTTATCTATGGAGGGAATCATGAAAAGCATTGGGATAGTAACGGATGGAGTCAGCGAGTTAGGAAAGTTCCTAAAAGAAAATCTTGAAATGGTATTGAAAAATCATGTACAGATAAATAATTATTATATTAAAAGCTTGAAGGATGATTTTGTAATAGAGGATGATTTAATACTTATAATGATTGATAAGAAGCTCAAAGATATATCAAAGCATATAAAGAGCAAGGATAATGTAATAGTTATTGAGAGAACTATTATGCTATCAGCTTACCATGAATTGCTAAATATTCCTGCTGGGATTGATGTTTTGGTAGTTAATGACGATGATGAAACTACAAAAGAGACAGTTGAACTATTAATTGAGTTAGGAATTACACACATTAATTTAATCCCCTATGAAAAAGAAGGAAAATATAAAAACATACAGCTTGCAATTACACCAGGAGAGAAAAGATATGTACCATCCTATTTGGATGAAGTTATTGATATAGGGAATAGATATATAGATATATCAACTTTTTTTGTCATTATTTCAAAATTATCACTAAATCATGATGAAATAATAATAGAACTAAAGAAATATTTGGAATTAATAGTAAGCTTATATTCAGGAATGAAAGAAAAGGTCAGAGAAATATTTGTAAAAAAACAAGAGCTATCTACTTTATTTGAATTAGCAAATGATGGTATTTTGATTACAAATAAAAATGGAAAAGTAAGACATGCAAATAGAAAATTTTGTGAGTTATTTAATATTCAGGAAATCAATGACAAAAATATGAAGCAATTACTTCCACAAAAATGGATTAGTAAGCTTCAAACTGATGATATTTTAGATAATACTTTATTTGAAAATGATAAAAAGGTGTTTAATATAAACAAAAAACCACTGACCTATTTAAATTCTACCTATGGATATTATTATATTTTTCAAGAATTAACTTATATAAAACAGCTAGAGCAAAGCTTATCAAGCAAGCTTAGAAATCTAGGACATGTTGCTAAGTATACTTTTGATGATATAATCGCAAATTCTGACTCGATGGAGAAAACTATTGAGGTTTGTAAAAAAATAGCAAAGACGGATTTAACTGTATTATTAATCGGCGAAAGTGGTACAGGAAAAGAAATGCTAGCACAATCTATTCACAATGAGTCAAACAGAAAAAATCAGCCCTTTATTGCTATAAATTCGGCAGCTATGCCAGAGAATTTACTTGAAAGCGAATTGTTTGGATACGAAGAAGGAGCTTTTACTGGAGCGTTAAAAGGCGGAAAAAAAGGCTTGCTAGCTCAAGCTAACCATGGGACTGTTTTTCTGGATGAGATAGGCGATATGTCGATTCATCTTCAAACAAAGCTACTAAGAGTACTACAAGAAAAACAAATTATGGCTCTAGGATCGTCTAGTATTATGGATATAGATATAAGATTTATAGTTGCTACGAATAAAAATCTGGAAGTGCTTTCACTAGAGGATAAATTCAGAACAGATTTGTATTATAGAATCAACACTTGCCAGATTAATCTACCACCTCTTAGAGATAGAAAAAGTGACATTGTATTAATAGCTGAAAATTTTTTAGGAAATGAATATAAAATAGATAATAGTGTAAAGGATACTTTGCTAAATCATGATTATAGAGGAAATATAAGAGAGCTAATAAATATTTTAAATTATGCTAAAGCAATTTCCAGTAATGATATAATTAAGTATGAGGACTTGCCAGAGTATATAATAAACAAGCAAAATCAGTCAGTTAAGCTAGAATGCATATATAGTACTCAGTCAAATAGTAAAGTAGATAAAGCTAGATTTATTCTTGAGACGATAAATAATCATGGGTCTATAGGAAGAAATATGCTAATACGTTTGGCTGAAAAGGAAAATGTACCAGTAAAAGAAGCTGAACTTAAAAAAATACTTACTAATTTAAAAAATCAAGGCTTTGTAAATTCGGGAAAAGGCAGAGCAGGGACATATATAACACAAAAAGGCTTAGAAGAATTAAGTAAACAACTATAGCAGGAGGAAACCATGAGGATAATTCACACAGGAGATTGGCATCTAGGAAAAAATCTAGAGGGCATGAGCAGATTGGAAGAGCAAGCTGAATTTTTAGAGGATTTCATTAAAATTGTAGAAGATAATAGAGCTGATTTAGTTATTATAGCTGGAGATGTTTATGATAGTTTTACTCCATCAGCAAAAGCAGAGATTCTTTTTTATAATACTCTTAAGAGATTATCTAAAGATGGGGAAAGATTGATACTCGTTATAGCTGGCAATCACGATAGCCCAGATAGATTAGTAGCGGCATGGCCACTAGCTCAGCCACATGGAATTATCATGCTAGGAACTCCAAAATCAACAGTACCTATAGGCACTTATGGTAGACATGAAGTGATAAAGTCAGAGCCTGGAATAGTTGAAGTAATGATAGGAGAGGAAAAAGCTGTAATAGCTGCTATTGCTTTTCCTAGTGAAAAAAGGTTAAATGAAGTTCTTTATTTAGGAACAGATGAGGATGAAGAAAAGCTAGAGAGCTATGAAGCTAGGATGATACAGTTATTCACTGAACTTGAAAAGCATTATAGAGATGATACTATAAATCTGCTTGTGTCACATATTTTTGTTATGGGAAGCGAGGAGAGTGGCTCAGAAAGAAGTATTCAGCTAGGAGGTAGCTATCTTATCAACAGTAGTATCTTCCCGAAGAAAGCTCAATACATTGCTCTAGGGCATGTTCATAAGCCTCAGATAGTTCCTGGAACTGGTGGCAAGGCTAGATATTCTGGTTCGCCTATCCACTATAACAAGACTGAGATTAATTTTACTAAAAGTGTGGAGCGAATTGATGTAGTAGCTGGTCAAGATGCTGTAATTGAGAGAATTGCTCTACCTGTATACAAACCTATAGAGGTGTGGAAATGTGAGAATTACTCAGAGGCTCTTGCAAAATGTGAAGAGAAAAAGGGTGAATCTAGTTGGGTTTATTTAGAAATAAAAACTGATGAATATATCAGGGAAGATCAGATAAAGGGATTAAAGCTACTCAAAAAAGATATTCTAAGCATCAGACCTATTACATCTGAAGATATAAAAAGAGAAGAAATGATAAATGACCATAGAACCCAGTCTTTTGAGGAGCTATTTCAAGCATTTTATATAAAACAAAATAAAGTAGAGCCATCAGAGGAAACCAAGGAGACGATATATAAACTTTACTACGGGGAGGACTATGACAATGAAGCCAATTAGTTTAACTATCAAAGGGCTAAATAGCTTTGAAGAAGAGCAGCATATAGATTTTTTGAAGCTTACTCAAAATGGTTTTTTTGGTATTTTTGGTCCTACAGGTAGTGGTAAGTCAACTATTCTAGATGGAATTTGCCTAGCTCTATATGGAGATATTCCAAGGGGTAAAGTAAATTTTATCAATCTAAATAGCGATAGAGCCTATGTGGAATTTGAGTTTCAAATTTCGGGGGCAGAAAATAGAAAATATAGAGTCAGCAGAGAGTTTAGAAGAGATAAAAAATCAGGAAGCCTTAGAAGTGATAAGTGTAAGCTAGTAGATGTAACCTATGATGAGCCTGAGATTTTAGAAGAAAGTGTAACCGCAATAACGAAAAAATGCGAGGCTATAATAGGTCTAAAAAAAGATGATTTTTTAAGAACTGTGGTTCTTCCTCAAGGTAAATTTAGCGAGTTTTTAAAGCTAGATGGGGCAGATAGAAGAAATATGCTAGAAAGGCTTTTTAACCTATATGAATATGGGGATGAGCTGAGAAAAAAGCTAAGTAATAGTATGGATATAGAAAAAAGTAAATTGACTAGGCTAGAAGGAGAGCTTTCTGGTATAGGAGCTGTAGAGCCGGATGATTTACAAAACCAAGAGATTTTAGTCAAAGCAAAAAAAGATGAATATGAGCTAGCAAGTAAAGAAGCTGAGCTAATATTAGAAAAGCTCAATAAGCAAACTGAAGTATTTAAGCTACAAAATGAAAAGAAAACCTATGTAAGTCAGCTTGAAGAAGCTCTAACTAAAAAGCCTGAAATGGAAAATAAAGCTAAATCTTTAGCGATTTTTAAAAATGCAAATCAGCTAAAGGATATGATAGCTGATTTTGAAAAAACTAAATTAGAATTTGAAAGCTGCAATAAAAAATTGTCTGAAATTGAATTAAAAAGGAAAGACTGCGCTGAGAAAAAAACTGAGATTGAAGCTAACTATGATATGGCAAAGCAAGCCTATGAAACTGAGCTTCCAAATCTTTTAGCGAGCAGAGGAAAATATATAGAGGCTTTAGAAAAAATAAAGGAGCTAGATATCCTAAAGCTAAAAATTGATGAGTGCAAGGCTCAGGAAATAGAGCTTAATAAAAAGCTAAACAAACTAAATACAGATAAAGAATATAAGAGCAAAGAGCTAGAGCGTTTAAAAAAGGATATGGAAGAGATAACTTCTGTGATTGCTGAGTTAAAAGTAAGTGCTTTGTTTAGGTCTAAAGTGGAGACAGGATACCAGCTGAGCAAGGATATAGCTAAGGAAGCTGAGAGAAAGCTTAAACTAGAAATAGAAAAAGCTAATATATCTAAAGAGTGTGAAGCGGATAATAAGGAAGTAGAAGCTATAAATTCTAAGCTAAAAGAATTAAAAGCCAAAGACCTACTTATTCAGAAAGAAATGGATGAATTAAAAGAAATGCCTCTAGGTAATAGGGATGATTTAATCAAACTAAATGAAAGCTTTAATTTAGTATCTCAGGCATGGAAATTAAATGAAGAAAAAAGTAGACGAATAGAGGAAGCAAATCATAAGGCTAATATGCTAAAAAATCAAGTACAGGAGCTAGATAAAGCAAGAGCTGAACAAAAATTGATTTTGGAAGAAGAGAGTAAAAAGCTAGAAAAAGCCAAAATAGAAAATCTAGCTCTAGAGCTAAGAAAAAGCTTAAGCCATGGGGAAAGCTGTCCAGTTTGTGGGGCAGTAGAGCATCCATATCTGCATGATGGAGCTCATAATCTAGAGTCGTATTCTGAGGATTTAGCAATTTATGAATCAAAGTTAGAAGAAGCTACAAAATTAGTAACAAATTATGATGAAAAAATTAATAAGCTAGATACAGAGCTTGCTATATTAACCAAACAAATAGAAGAGGATTACTCAGAAATAGCTGGTATAGATAAAAGCTTACTTGCAGTTTCTTCTAGCGATATCAAATTAGAGTATGAAGCTTTAGATACTAGGATTAAAGATTTTGAAATGAAGAAACAAGAGCTAGAGATAAATGAAAAAGCTTGCCTAAAAGAAATTTCTAGCTATGAAAATAAAAATGCTTCAATCACATCCAAGCTTGAAGCTAGTAGTAGAAGATTAGAAATTTTAGAAAAAGATATGGCTGAGCTTTTCGAGTCTTTAAATTCAAGTCAAGATAATCTATCAAAGTTAAAAGAGGATTTGAAGGTTGAGAATTTTGAGCTTGAATATAAGAAAATAATTGAGATGGAAAGCAAAAGAGAAGCCTATGAAAAAGACTTAACTGAAAAAAATAAGCTTTGCAGTATGACAGAGAACTTATTAAAAGATATAGAAAAAGAAATAAATCTATTGAGTAACGATCTATATACTGTATCTACAAGAAAAGACAGCTGGGAGTCTAGCTACAATGAACAAAAATCATCTTTAATCTCTAAGGTAGGAGAGCTAGATTCAGTAGCAGGATTTTTAAAAGATACAGAGTCTAAAATAACTGAGGTTCAATCAAACTACAAAGAGCAAAGCAAGCTAAAAACAGAAGCTGAAAACGAATATAGTTCTTTAAACGAAGAATTCATTAAAGAAAACCAAAAGCTTATTGGACTTGATTTAAGAATTAAAGATACGGATAAAACTCTTCATATTAGACTTGCTGAGCTAGGTTTTGGGGATATTGAAGCTGTTAAATTGAATTTCAAGGATCAAATAGAGCTTGATACTATTGAAAAAGAAATCAAAGAATATGAAAATAAACTGTCTAATATAAGCTCTATTATTCAGACTCTAGACTCTAAGCTAGCTGGCAGAGGTGTAGACGAAGAGGAATTTAAAATGCTTGAAATTGAAGCAAAAGAAAAGCAAATAGCACTTTCAGATTTAAACAAAAGCTTGATTTTGGAAAGCAAGAAATTAGATGAGCTAAAGCTTAAGCTTGAGTCTATAAAAGAAATTTTGGAGAAGAAAAATAAGATTGAAAAAAAGCAAGCTATATTAAAGGAATTAGAAACTCTATTTAAAGGAAATAGGTTTGTTGAGTTCGTAGCTACAGAAAGACTCAAATATGTTTCAAGAGAAGCCTCGAAAAGACTGCTTGATATCACTGGCGGAGGTTATAGCTTAGAAACTGATGATGATGGAATTTTCTTAATTAGAGACAATAAAAATGGAGGAGTGCTAAGAGATACCTCGACTCTTTCAGGTGGAGAGACCTTCCTAGCATCTCTTGCACTTGCACTTTCTCTATCAGCAGAGATTCAGTTAAAAGGTACAGCTCCTTTAGAATTATTTTTCCTAGATGAAGGCTTTGGGACTCTAGATGATAATTTACTTGAGGTGCTGATGAGCTCACTTGAAAAAATTCACAATGACAAGCTTAAAGTGGGACTTATTTCTCATGTGGAATCTGTAAAGCAAAGAGTTCCAGTTAAGCTTATAGTTACGCCAGCAAAATCAGGCATCTGTGGAAGTACTATAAAAATAGAGCATAACTAAAATATGGATTAATAAGGAGGATGCTTATGTTTACAGACAAGGTTGCAGTAGTAACAGGAGGAGCCAGTGGTATAGGAAAAATTATCTGCGATGAGCTAAGAAGAAATAATGCCAAGGTTTGTATTATAGATATTAAGGATAATGACTATTTTGTTGGTGATATAGCTGATGAAAAAACCTTGATTTCTTTTGCAGATAAAGTAAAAGCTGAATATGGAAAAATAGATTTTTTAATCAACAATGCAGCGCCCCCAATGGGAGGGCTAGACGATTACTCTTATGAAGATTTTAACTATGCACTAAAAGTAGGAGTAAGCTCTGCATTTATGCTTACAAAGCTATTCAAGGATAGCTTTAATCAAGGTGGAAGCATTATAAATATTTCATCTACTAGAGCTAGGATGAGCCAAGCTAACACTGAATCCTATTCTGCCGCAAAAGGGGCTATATCAGCTCTTACTCATGCACTTGCTGTAAGTCTTTCTGGAAAAGTAAGAGTAAATTCTATAAGTCCAGGCTGGATAGAAACTCAGGATGCTGAGCATTCAGTTCTTGATAACGTGCAGCATCCAGCAGGGAGAGTAGGAAATTCCATGGATATAGCAAACATGATAATGTTTTTGCTCAGCGATAAAGCAGGCTTTATAACTGGAGAAAATATTACTATAGATGGCGGAATGTCACATATGATGATATATCATAACGACAAAGGCTGGAAATACAGTTTATAGCATATAAAAAAAGGAAAAGCGCTGACTACGAAGGTCTAGAGCTTTTCCTTTTTTGAAATTTAGTTCATTGAGAATGTGGTTTATATTTTTTAAAATATTTCATTTATGCTTTAGCTATTTCTTTACCAAAATCAACAGCTTTTTGCTTAGCTTCTTCATCAGGATTCCACTGGTGCTTGAAGCCTTCGCCAATGATTTCAAAACCAGCATTTTTAAGCATATCGTTTATAACCTTAGTTCCTTCTCCACTCCAGCCATAGCAACCAAAGCCACTTGCTTTTTTATTTTTGAATTTCAGCTCTTTCATGAAATGAATAAATCCAGCCACTGGATGAAGCACGCTATTTCCAACTGTAGGAGAGCCTATCAGCACGGTTTTTGACTTGAATACTTCAGATATCAAGTCATTATTATCACATTTTGCGAGGTTGAATATTTTCACAGTAACGTCTTTATCTTCTAAAGATATTCCTTCAGCTATTTTTTCTGCTAATGTTTTAGTTCCGTTCCACATAGTATCGTAGATTATTGTGATTTGATTTTCTTGATAGTTATCGCACCATTTAGCATATTTTTCAACTATTTGCATTGGATTATCTCTCCAGATAACACCGTGGCTAGTAGCTATTATTTCGATAGGAAGATTAAGAGCTATAACCTCTTCGAGCTTCTTTTTCAAAATAGCGCTAAATGGAGTTAGGATATTTGCATAATATTTTAAAGCCTCGCTAAATAGCTCGCACTGATCGACTAAATCGTTATAAAGCATTTCTGTAGCATAATGCTGACCAAAAGCGTCATTGCTAAATAAAATATTATCTCCAGTTAAGAATGAAGCCATGCTGTCTGGCCAGTGAAGCATTGGCATCTCAACAAAGATAATCTGTTTATTATTTCCTACATCTAGAGTATCACCAGTTTTCACTACGTTTAAATTCCAGTCTTGATGGTATTGACCCTTTAGAGATTTAACTGCATTTGCACTGCAATAAATAGGGGTATTTGGAATGTGCTTCATAAGCTCTGGAAGAGCGCCACTATGGTCTACTTCTCCATGGTTTATCACTATGTAGTCTATGGAGTTAAGGTCGATTTCACTTTTGAGATTTTCGACAAATTCATTTGCAAAGGGCATCCAAACAGTATCAACAAGTACAGTTTTTTCTTCTTGAATAAGATATGAGTTATAGGTTGAGCCTTTGTGAGTAGAATAATCATCTCCATGGAATTTTCTTAGCTCCCAGTCTACTTTTCCTACCCAATGAACATTGTTTTTTAGATGTTTTTTCATTTTCGCAGTCTCCTTTTTCGCTATAATAATAATTTATAGATTTTTATAGGACTATTGTGGTATATAATACATATTATAAGTATCCATTTTTATTGAACTGTAAACATTTGGATAAATAGGAGTGAATAATAATGAATTCAAATAATGGCTATGTATTTATAAATTCGTTGGAAGAATTAGAAAGTATAAAACAGAACAACGTATATATTTTGTATTTTAGCTCAGAAGATTGCAATGTATGTCATAGCGTATTTCCAAAGCTTCTTGAGCTTAATGAAACTGCTAAGCTACCTATAGGAAGGATTGATGTAAATCAAAATTTAGAGATAGCTGGACAGCATCTAGTGTTTAATATTCCAACTATATTAATTTTTAATGAAAATAGTGAAGTACTTAGGGAAAGCAGATTTATTGATTTTAGTAAGTTAGAGCGGATTTTAAATCTTTTAGGAGATGGAGAGGATTAGATGAGAGTTAGTAAACTTAGGATTTTCTCTATAGGACTTATAATTGTTATTTGTTTTTTTATTTCATATTTTTATATTGTTTCTCATAGTGCCTTAGGTAAGATTTATCAAGAAGAGACTAGAGATACTATAGAAGATATAAAAAAAACATTTTTAAAAGATACAATAGATAATTTGTTTACTGAAATAGATATTGAAAGAGAGTCAGAATATAGAAAGTATAAAGATATTGTAGAGCAAAGAGGAATTTCACTAGATTTAGCATCTGAGGATGATCAAGAGTTTATAATGTTTTTAAAGAATAGATTTGATATGGATATAAATACTCTTGGCAAGGGGAATAATTACTGGACAGTTTTATTTTGGGATAATCAATCTAAAGAAATAATCTATGATCCTTTAAATGAGTTTGAAAATATAAATGAAATAGATTCAGTGTCAAGAAAATTAAAACCAGAATTTCTTTCATATAAAGAAGTTAATCATGGAAATGTGTCTGGTATTTTTGGAATAAAAACAAGTTTTGTAGATGATAAGATTAAGCTCATTACAGCAGAAAAAATAAGAAGGCAGAAATTTGATAACGATGCTTATATTTGGGTTAATGAAATAATAAATTATGAAGGCGGAGATAATTACGCTATAAGAAGAGTTCATCCGAATCTTCCTGAGACTGAAGGTAGTTTTTTAAGTACATCAGCTACAGATATAAAAGGAAACATGCCTTATTTAGAGGAATTAGAGGGAATAAATAAGGACGGAGAACTTTTTTTTACTTATTTTTTTAAGAAATTAAATAGCGATGAGGTAGCAGAAAAGATTACCTATGCAAAATTGTACAAAGATTTTGACTGGATAATCGCAACAGGTGTTCATATAGATGAAATTGACAGGTACGTAGAAAATACAGACAGTGAGAGTAAAGCAGAATCAAGGAAAATCGTAATGCAACTTATGGGATTGATTTTGATAATAGTAGCAGCTGGAATATCACTAGTAATTCATATAGAGGGAATTTATTCAAATAAAATCAATAAGAATCTAAAAAGAGAAGCAGATATAGATGCTCTTACAAATGCATTTAGCCGAAGAAGAGGAGTAGAAGAACTTTCTAATGCTCATAGGTCTTATATGAGAGGTAATAAAAATCCAGCAATTATGATGTTTGATTTAGATAGATTTAAGCTGATTAATGATAATTATGGTCACGATGTAGGAGATATGGTTCTTAGAAGAACTGTGCAAAGTATCAATGAAGTAGTAAGAAGCTCAGATATTATTATAAGATGGGGTGGAGATGAGTTTATAGGAATATTTTATGGACTGAAAAAAGAAAATACTATAAAAATCGCTCAAAAAATTCTAGATACTATTAATGCTATTGAGATTCCAGTAAAAACTAGTGATGTTGATGATATAGTAAAGATAGAAATGTCCATAGGAGTAACTTATTTTTCTAAGTCGGATAGACAGCCCTCTGATGCAGTAAAAAGAGCGGATGATGCTATGTACGAGTCAAAAGAAACAGGAAGAAATAAAGTCAGTTTTTTTGATGTGGAGGATGTAGATGAGTGATGAAAAGTATATAATGAGTTCGCTTAGCAATGCTTTAGATATATTGGATTTACTTAGCAAAAGAAATAATATTGGGGTTATGGATATCAGTAAAGAGATGGGAATCAGTAAATCTAGTATATTTAAAATGCTATATACTCTTGAGGCTAAAGGTTTTGTAAGAAAAGACTATGATGCCAAATATAGCTTAGGGATGAAGTTTTTAGAATATGGATTTAATATTTTAAACAATCAAAGCATAGTTGAGGTTGTAATGCCGCATATTAAGGAAATAAGAGACAGGCATAATGAAACTACTCATTTAGGAGTAATAGATGAAGATTTAAATGTGTTTTTTATGATTAAAGAATCGAGTAATGCTTCCATACAGATGGCTTCACAAATAGGTAAAAAAATGCCTTACTATGCAACGGCTGTAGGAAAAGTGCTGATTTCAGATAATCTTAGTGATGAGTTGATTGACAGAGTAAGAAAAAGTCAATTCATAGCGTTTACTGAAAATACTATCACAGATTCAGAGAAATTTTTAGAGCATTTGAAAATGGTTAAGAAGGATGGATATGCATCTGATATGCAGGAGTATGAGATAGGGCTTACTTGTTTTGCAATGGGTATAAAAAATTATACTGGGAAAACTGTTGCAGCTATTAGTATTTCGGGACCAACTGATAGAATGACAGAGAACAAGAAAACTCTTCTTAGTACTTTGAAAGCACAGACTGATAATATTTCAAGAGAGCTAGGACATATTTTAAAATAGCAATATGAAATTTTATAATTAATCGAATAAAAATCTTTGCAATGCTGATGATATATGGCTTTGCAAAGGTTTTTTATTTTTGGATAGAAAAATAATATATAAAGGCAACAGTAATAGTTCATTATAAGGTTAAAGTGTTATTATGAAAGACATGTGTTTGACTTATAAATTCAGATGATTTATAATGTAATCAATAATTAGAAACGTAGTTTCTTATAGAGAAACTATATTGAAGGGAGGCAATTTTATGAAGGAGATTCGATTTCATGGGCGTGGAGGTCAAGGTGTAGTAAAATCAGCTCAAATAATAGTTCAGACAGTAGTTGAATCTGGACTCTATGGTCAGTTCATTCCTTTTTTTGGAGTAGAGAGAAAAGGTTCTCCAGTGTTTGGATTTTTGCGCATTGATGATTCTGAAATTAGAGTAAAGTGCCAAGTTTATAATCCAGAGGTACTGATGATTTTTGATGATACCTTATTAAAAATGCCTCAGACTTTTGCTGGATTAGAAGAAAATGCAATTGTAATCATAAATACTACTAAAAATATTGAAGATCTTAATTTACCAGATATAAAAATGAAAGTATATACAGTTGATGCCACTGGTATAGCACTTGAGACTATAGAAAAGGATATCCCAAATACAGCTATGCTAGGAGCTTTTGCAAAGGCTACAGAACTAGTGAATTGGTATATTCTAAAAGACAAAATTAAGCTTGCATTTAACGAAGACAATGTTATGTCAGCTCAGCTTGCTTTTGAAAGGGTAAAGCTATCTAAATAGGTAGATGATTGAAGGAGGGTTCTTATGTCTAGGAATTTTATAACTCCAATAGGAGATGAAGGTATATATACGCTTGATACTGGAAGCTGGAGAACTTTTAGACCGATTATGAATAAGGATAATTGTGTAGAGTGCGGAATATGTATGAGCTTTTGCCCAGTAGGAAGCATCACTGGAAATAAGCAAAAAATATATGCTATAGATTATAAATTTTGCAAGGGTTGTGGAATCTGTGCTTATGAATGTCCATCAAAAGCAATAGATATGGTAAAGGAAGGGGATTAATATGGATAAGAATAAGATTGTAGCTATAAGTGGTAATAAATCAGCTGCAATAGGAGCAGCACTTTCAAAACCTGATTTGATTGCAGCATATCCTATTACTCCTCAGTCTTCTGTAGTAGAGGCTCTAGCTGACATGATAGCAAAAGGCGAGCTTGATTCAAATATGGTACATGTGGAATCTGAACATTCTGCCATGAGTGTAGTTCAAGGAGCTACTGTTGCTGGAGGAAGAACGTTTACAGCTACTTCAGCTCAAGGTCTGGCGCTTATGTTTGAGCCTTATTTTAGAATGTCTACTTTAAGACTTCCCATGGTTATGGCAATAGCAACTAGAGAAATGACATCTCCAGAAACTGTATGGAGTGGACAGCAGGATGCAGTTACTGTAAGAGATGCTGGGTGGATACAGATGTTTGCCGAAAACAATCAAGAGATTTTAGATATGGTAATACAAGGATATAAGCTTGCCGAACATAAAGATGTATTGCTTCCAGTAAATGTCTGTTATGACGGCTTCTATTTATCTCACTTAACAGAACGATTCGAGATTCCTAGACAAGAATTAGCAGATGAATTTCTAGAAAGCTATAGCTGTAACCATGTAACTCTTGACCCTGATAAGCCAATGGCAGTAGATCCTCTAACTTCTTCTGAAATTTTGTGGAGATATAGAAAGAGCCATTTAGAAGCTATGCAAAATGCATTAGAAGTCATAGACGAAGTGGATATAGAGTTTGATAAAGTATTTGGAAGAAAATATGGAGGAGCTATAGACACCTACAAGATAGATGATGCCGAGCTTGTTATAGTTACTATGGGAGCTACTACTGGTACAGCAAGAGTGGCAGTAGATAAAGCAAGAGATATGGGCTATAAGATAGGGTTATTAAAAGTAAGATTTTTAAGACCATTTCCTAGTCAAAAAATCAAAGAAGTGTTAAATAGTAAAAAAGCATATGCTGTAATTGACAAAAGTGTAAGTTTTGGCTGGAACACAGGAGTTTTATACAATGAAATTAAATCGGCAGTGTCTGATTTAGGCCGAGCTATTACTAGTATGCCAGCAATTGGAGGACTAGGAGGAGCGGATATTTCTGTAGATATGTTACTGGACTGTATTAAGAAGTTGGATGAGGAAAGTAAAAATTATAATGGACAGTTAGCCACCTATTGGTTTGAGTGATGATTAAGGAAGGAGAATCTCTATGAATTATATAGATTTGCTAAGAGAATCAGAAGATCTAGTAACACCTGGCATGTCGGCTTGCCAAGGATGTGCAGCAGAGATGTGCCTAAGAAGAGTGCTTCAAGTAGCTGGAAGAAATACTATTATGACTATACCACCTGGATGTATGGCTGGAGCTGGAGTAGTAGGCTGGAATTTTGACAATGGTCTCAAGGTTCCTGTTCATATACCACTTCTTGACAATACAGCATCATTTTTAAGTGGAGTAAGCAATATGTATCAGCGCAAAAATAGACAGGATGTAAATATAATTGCTTTTGCAGGTGATGGAGCAACTGCGGATTGCGGTTTTCAATCTTTATCTGGAGCGGCTGAAAGAGCTGAGAAGTTCTTATATATATGCTATGACAATGAAGGATATATGAATACGGGATTTCAAAGAAGCTCGACTTCATCAAAGGGATCAAAAACCTCTACTACACCAGTAGGCTCAGCAGGAGGGGGTAAGTCTCAAAATCAAAAGTATATGCCACTAATTTTGGCTATGCATAATGCGGAGTATGTGGCTACTGCTTCACCTTCTAATATGAAGGATTTAGTTGAAAAAGTTACTAAAGGAATAGAGGCAAGTAAAAGAGGCTTTGCATATATTCATATTTTTTCACCTTGTCCTACTGGGTGGGGACACGATACAAATCTAAGTATTGATATAGCTAAAAAAGCAGTTAAATCAAATTTCTTTCCACTTTTTGAAGTAGATAGAGGAAACTGGAAGCTTTTAGATAATAAAAATCCTATTCCTGTTTCTGAGTGGATGGTAAAGCTCAAAAAATTTAGTCATTTATCTGATGATGACATAATAGCTATTCAAGATTTAGCAGACAAAAGGATGGAACTTTTAAGAAAGTTAAGTAGCTAGGAGGTATATTATGGCAAATAGAATTCTAGTTATGAATATGGGGTCTACCTCTACAAAGCTAGCAGTATATGAAGATGAGATTAATATATGGACTAAAAATATAGCTCACGACAAATCAGTATTTAAAAAATTTACTCATTATACTCTTCAGTATGATTATAGAAAAGCAGTTGTACTTGAGTATTTGAAAAGTAAAAATGAGAATTTAGAGAACTTTACTGTCATTGTAAGTAGAGGTGGAACAATAAGACCTGTATCTGGAGGAGTCTTTTATATATCTGAGCAAATGATTGAAGATGGTTTATCGGGAAAATACGGAGACCATCCATGCAATCTTAGTATGAAGCTTGCATTTGAACTTGCAGTCCAATATCGAGCAGTAGCTTTGACGGTGGATCCCCCAGTATGCGATGAGCTCTGCACAGAAGCTACGTATTCAGGACTTCCAGAAATTGAAAGGATGGCTGTTTTTCATGCACTTAATCAAAGGGCAATAGCCAGAAGATATTGTGATGAGCATAGTAAAAATTATACAAAACTAAATCTTATAGTAGCACATATAGGCGGAGGGATATCTGTAGGTGCTCATCAGAGAGGTAAAATTATAGATGTAAATAATGCACTAGCTGGAGATGGACCTTTTGGATTAGAACGTTCAGGGAGTCTTCCTGTAGGCGATTTAATCAAGCTATGCTATAGCGGAAAATACACAAAAGAAGAGATGCTCCACAGAGTAAATGGAAAAGGTGGAGTATCAGCATATATTGATGAATCAGATGGGAAAGTATTAGAGCATAAAATACTACTTGGCGATGAATATACTTTAGAGGTTGTGAGTGCTATGGCGTATCAGGTAGCTAAAGAAATAGGGGCTACGGCAAGTGTTTTAAATGGAGAGGTAGATGCAATCTTATTAACTGGTGGATTAGCTTATTGGGACAGATTCACTAATATGATAACAAAAAAAATAGGATTTATAGCTGATATTTATATTTATCCTGGTGAGGATGAAATGCTTTCTCTTGCAAATGGAGCTTATAGACATATAAATGGCATAGAACTTGCAAAAAACTATTAAATTTTTAGACTATTCTAAAATATTTTTTATACTTCTGATATAATAGTAATAACTACTCCTAGTAATACTTTTGAGAGTGAATAATAAATGGGGAGGTCTGTTATGAAAAAGTATCCTACGCTTTTTGAAGCAGTAAAAGATGCCATTAATTTATGTGACAGCTGGAGATTTATGTATGCAGATGAAATCTACTATAAAGATAATTTTCTAGGTATAGCACAGGTGTACGATGAAGATAGCATGGCTGATGAGGATAGTTTTTATATAGTTGCTCCAAGTGGAGCTATAGGCTTTAGTGAAGATGAAGGAGAAACTATAGAGTGGCTATTTGTAAGAGCTGATAACCAAAAAGAGAAGCTACCTTCATCACTTGCTGAGATGGAGGGATAAGCTATGTCTGAAGTTTTGATTAATGTTACAAGAGGGCCAGTAGTAGAATCAATGCATAGAGGAGATGCAGTTGCTGTAGACAACACAGGAAAAATTTTATATCAAATAGGTGACCCATATAAGGTTACATATCTTAGATCATCAGCAAAGCCACTTCAAACTATAAATGTATTTTTAAGCGGAGCAGTAGATAAATATAAATTTGATGACAGCGAAATTTCCATTATGTGTGCATCGCATTATTGTGAAGATTTTCATTTAAAGGTAATTGATTCTATGCTTGAAAAGCTTGGGCTTAATCTTAATAATCTAGATTGTGGCAGTATTTATTCCATTAGCCCAAAGCATTATGAAAGACAATTAAAGGAAAATCATGTACTTACTCAGGCAAACAACGATTGCTCAGGTAAGCACTGCGGAATGCTAGCTTCTTGCTTGGTAAAAGGATATAGCTTAGAGAACTACACAAAGTTTGAACATGAGCTTCAAAAAGATATATTAAATAGCCTTTCATATATGTGCGAAATTGAACCGGAAAAAATCAGTATAGGAGTAGATGGGTGTACAGTTCCAGTACATGCTATGCCTATTTATAATATGGCACTTGGATTTGCAAAGCTAGCTAATCCAGAAAACCTAGACTCTGATTACAAAGCTGCTTGTGAAAGAATTTTTGATGCAATGAATAATTCTCCAGAGATGGTGTCTGGAACAGATGGTTTTTGTACTGAGCTTATAAGGCATACCAATGGTAAATTAATTGGAAAGCTAGGAGCAGAAGGGATTTACTGCATAGGTATAAAAGGAAAAAATATTGGACTTGCAGTTAAGATTGAAGATGGAAATTATTCTAGAGCGATAAATCCAGCAGTAACGAAATGCCTAGAGGATATGCAGGTTTTGGAGCCGAGTGAGCTTGAAAATCTAAAAAGCTTTTCTAAAGTACCTAATTACAACAATAAAAATGAAGTAATAGGCTATATAGAGCCTTGCTTTGAATTTAATAAAATATAAAGTAGAAACTAAACTATTAAGGCAGTAAAAGACTGCTGATGAGTATAGAAAATCTTACTTAATCACAAAAAACTTCTGTCAATTATTCTTAGGATTAACAGGAGTTTTTTTATGGATAAAAAAAGCGATAAAAAATCGATAATAAAAGCAATTACAAGAGTAATGGAAAAATATAGCTATAAAGAACTATATAAATATAAGTTTTATAGTAAAAAAATAATATTTTCTTTGATTAATTTGTTTTGAAACTATACTCAAAGGGTATAAAATTTCTTGTGCATATAAAAAGCATAACAGTTTATATACAGCATAACTATTGTAGGAGGCAATCATGAAAATAAAAAACAAGTTAATATTAAATTTTGGAATATTGATTTTAGTATCAGTTATAATTGTTGGCATAAACATTACTACATTTAAGACCATGGAAAGTGACTCAAGCTTCGTAAATCAAGCGGGAAGCTTAAGAGCGATGAACTATAAAATGACTGAGCTAGCAAATCAAACAGTGTACAGAGATAGCTCTAAAGCAAAGTCGGATTTAGAAGAAACTATGGCTAATTTTGAAAAAACTTTAAGTGATGTTAGCAGTGGAAATAAGGAATTGATGCTTAAAAAGCCAACAAATGAAGCTACAACAGCAGGATTAGAGCAAATTAATTCTAGATGGAGCAAGGAGTTCAAGCCAGCTATAGAAAATATTATTAAATCCTCAAGTGAAGCAGACATGGAATTTATTAATTCAAATGTAGATAGCTATGTTTCACAAATAAATGAAATAGTTAACGACTACTCAAGATATTCTCGTGAAAAAGTTGTAAAAGCTCAAATGATGAATTTTGCTTTAGTTGTTATAGCATTAATAATTGGTGTGCTTGCACTTGTTATATTAAATAGAGGAATAGTTAGTCCCATAAAACAGCTAAGCAAGGACTTAAGAGCTTTATCAGAAGGCAATGGAGATTTGACAAAGAGGATAGAGGTAAAATCAAAAGACGAAGTAGGAGAAATGACTATTTATTTCAATACTTTTATCGAAAACATCCACAATATAGTCAAAGATATCTCTAATATATCTGGAGTTTTATCAAACAACATGGAAACTATAAGCAATACTACAGAGGAGCTTACAAAATCAACAGAGATGATAGCAATGTCATCAATGGATGTAGCTGAAGGCTCTATGCTTCAAAATACTAAGCTAGAAGATTTAAATGAGTTAGTAGTTAAGATTCAAAGTAATATAGAAAATGTATCAAGTAGAGCTCAGGAAACTTTAAAATCATCAGAAGAGTCTCAAAAATATGTTATGTTTGGAGATAAGCAAGTAGAAATTCAGTCAAGAGAGCTTGCTGATTTTATAAGTTCTATAAAAGATGCTTCTGTAACCGTAGAGGAATTAAATAAATCATCGGAAGAAATAAAAGCTATGGTTGACTTAATTCATAGCGTTTCATCCCAAACAAATCTGCTTGCACTTAATGCATCTATAGAAGCGGCTAGGGCAGGAGAAGCAGGAAGAGGCTTTGCAGTTGTTGCAGATGAGATAAGAAAGCTAGCAGAAGAGACATCTAGCTCAGCGCAAAAGATAAGTACAATCGTGGATAATATAGGAGATAGGACAGTTAATGTTAAAACATCAATGGACCAGCTAGTAGATAGAACCAAGGTGCAGGAAAAATCTATGGAAACTTTAAAAGCAAAATTAAAGGATATATTAAATAGAGCTAAAAGAACTGTAGAAGAGTCAAATTCCATAATGGATATTTCATCAGAAGTGAAAAGTGAATTTAATAGTATTACAATGTCGGCATCAGAGATAAAGGATGTAGCAGTTCAAAATTCATCAAACACACAAGATGTAGCCTCTGCTGTTGAAGAGCAAACAGCATCCTTCCAAGAAGTGTCGTCAAACATCAATTCTATCAATGATATGGCACACGACTTAACGAACATAGTATCTAGATTTAAGATATAGTAAAAATAAACTATCTATTTATAAATTGATTTTAATAAAAAATGGATGTAGAGGAATCAACCTCTAGCATCCATTTTTTTATAGATATTTTTTCACATCTTCAGCAGATAAAACTCTTCCTGATGATTTTACTACTTCATCAACTACTAGCGCAGGAGTTTTCATAACACCATAAGCCATGATTTCTTGAAAATCTTCTACCTTTTCAATAGTAGCCTCTAGCCCAAGCTCTTTTACTGCCTGCTGAGCACTTTGCTCTAGCTTCTTACAATTTGCACATCCAGATCCAAGTATTTTAATTACCATAAAAAATACCTCCTCATAATAATAATTATATTTTCAAATTTAAACAGTACTCTTTAATAAAAGAGCCATATTTTGAATATTAGAGTTGATACTACTAAAGTAGTAGATATCCTAACGCATTAAACGTGTAGCCTATTATCAGTATTCCAGTAGTTACTATTCCTGCAAAAATAACTAAAAGCTTAGTTTTAACTACTTTTTTAAGAAGTATCATAGATGGAAGAGATAGTGCAGTAACAGCCATCATAAACGAAAGAGCTGTTCCGATTCCTACACCTTTTGAAACTAATGCCTCAGCTATAGGAAGAGTTCCAAATATATCTGCATACATAGGTACGCCTACTGCTGTAGCTAGTAAAACTGAATACCATTTATCCTGACCTAGTAAAGCGGAAATGACATTTTCAGGAATCCAGTTGTGAATAGCGGCGCCTATTCCTACACCTATAATGATGTATAACCAAACCTTTTTTATTATATCTACAACCTGCTCTTTAGAAAAATCAAGTCTATCTTTAGTAGTCATTTCTTCTAGCTCAATTTCTCTTAGCTTGTTGCCATAAACAAAGGGTTCTACATATTTCTCTAGTTTAAACTTGCTTATTAAGCTTCCGCCAATAACTGCAAGAATAAGTCCAACAACAACATAAGCGATAGCGATTCTCCAGTTGAATATACTAGCGAGTAGAAGAACAGAAGCTAAATCTACCAAAGGTGAAGATATCAAAAATGAAAATGTAACTCCTATAGGGAGCCCTGCACTTGTAAAGCCAATGAACAGCGGGATAGAAGAACAAGAGCAAAATGGAGTAACTGTTCCAAGGAGTGCTCCTAGTATATTAGCAGTGATTCCATCAAATCTTCCTAATATTTTCCTAGTTCTTTCTGGAGGGAAAAAGCTTTGAATATATGAAATTGTAAATATAAGTACAGATAGAAGAATAAATATTTTTATTACATCATAAATAAAAAAATGTATACTTCCGCCTAGCTTCGTATTGATATCAAGCTTGAATGCTTTGTTTACAAAAAGCTCTACCAAATCATAAAGCCAGACCATTTTTAACAGCTGATTGTTAAGCCATTGAAAAATAATCATTAAATTATCTCCCTTCTAAATAAGATTATAAAACTGGGTTACAGCATTGATTGAGATAGATATCTTTATCTGAAAGTCTTGATTTATCAAGTACTAGTTGAGGATATAGTTCAATGTTTTCTGCTATATCGTCTAGTAATTTTATAAATACTTTATTATCTAAGTTTAAAGAGTAAAAAACAAACTTTTCTTTTCTAGTATCTTTTACTAAATTTAAATCTCTTAGTTTAGAAAGATTTTTTGAAATAGTAGGCTGAGATAGTTCAAGTATTCCAGTTAATTGACATACACAGAGCTCTTGATGATATAACATCATTATGATTCTTAGTCTTGATTCATCAGATAAAAGTTTAAATAAATTAATAAGTTGGTTCATGAAAATCTCCTTTACAATAAGAACTATGCATATTAAAACAATAAAGATTAATAGTGAACTCTAGGGATTCTGTTTTAATCACAATAAAAAACATGTACATATTCTCATATGGGAATATGTACATGTTAAATCTAAAGTATTACTTTGTCAATAATAATTTTCTGTATATATTATGGATTTTAAAAAAGTAAAAGATAATAATGTTATTACCAAAGAAATATCATACAATTACTAAAGAAATATCATACAATTTGCTATTACATTATATAGATTCTTGTGCTTTTTTATAAATTTCATTGATTTCATCTTGAGGGACTATTTTAGATAGTATGGTAGCTATGATTATGATTCCAGGGATATTAATAAGGAATCTAGTCAGTGCAAACTTAGGACCTAGAGATGTTATTTCAAATAAAATAAGCGGAATTTTTGTTGTAGACCAAGCTCCTATGAATATGAGTATGTTTTTTAGTGACACACCTTTTTTCATAAATACTGCAGCTACTGGAAAAGCACCATAAAGTGGGCCAGCAGCAGCTGAACCTATAAACATTGCCAAAAGAATTCCTTTGAGGCCAGAGCCCTCTCCCATGAATTTTGTCATAGTTTCCTTTGGAACCCACACATCGAGAAGTCCTAGTAATAAGAAAATAGGTGGTATTACTTGAAGCATTTCCTTTAATGAAAAGCTAGTTATACCGATGATTTCTTTACCTAATGATTTATTAATAAAAGTCAATATAAGTACAGCAAGAAGTACGATTAAAAAAGCTCTGTATCTTTTTAATATAGGTATCATAAGTTAGTCACCACCATTCCTACAACAATTGCAACAATAAAAGAAAACATAAAAGCGAGCACATTTCTAGTGTAAGAAATTTTCTTGCCAAAATACTTAACTTCAACTGGTAATGTTACAATTCCAACCATCATAAGTGTAGATACAAAAGCGGCTATTTGCATGTATCCAGCTCCACCCTTTAAAAGAAGTGCAGCAGTAGGAAAAGCAACGAATCCAGGAATAAGTGTAATTGCTCCAATAATGGAAGCTAATATAACTCCAAACCACCCTGAACTTTCACCTAGCAAGCTAGAAATTAATTCATGATCTACTACTGCTAGAAGTACTCCTATCAGAAGCATTATGACAAGTAATTCTGGAAGTATGTTTTCAAATGACTTCCAAGCTTTTTTTAGTGCCTTTTTTGTTTTTGATTTGTCCTTTAAGTATGAAGCAGCTAGCAGTATGATAGCTAAAGAATATAAGATTATATTCATTCAAGTCTCCTTTCTTTCTTCTAGTAATAATATACTAAAATGATATATTTATATATTGCAATATATAGATGATACAGTTTGGATAAATATATGTCAATAAAAATAAATTTCAGAATAAAAACTTGTCTTAGAAATTAGTAACCATAATACGCTTATAATTTGAGATTTTTTAGATAGAATTATTATTTGTTAACATTAGGATAATAGATATGGTTTATTGTTGATTTAATATCAAGCCTATGTTATTATATATATCGATAGATATCGATATGAAGGAGAGAAATAAATTGGATTATGAAAGCAATGCTAGACTATTTAAAGCGTTTTGTGATGAGAATAGACTGAGAATTATAGAGCTTTTAAAAGATGGAGAAAAATGTGCATGTACACTTCAAGATGAACTAACTATTGTTCAGTCGACATTGTCACACCACATGAAAATTTTAATTGAGAGTAAAGTAGTAGAGTCAAGAAAAGATAAGAAGTGGACTTACTATTCTCTATCTGATAGCGGAAGTGAGCTTGCAAAGAATACTCTTAGTGAGATTCTTACTAAAAGTGAAAATTACAGTAGTTTTTGCATATGTGAGGATTAATATTTAAGATATTGATATTACATACAAAATATTATTATTTAATAAGAAGGAGTGAGGAAAATGAGTAAACAGAAGTTAGAGGGTATCAGCTTTTTTGAGAGATATCTTACCATTTGGGTAGCACTTTGTATGGTTATAGGTGTTTTGATTGGGAAGTTTATACCTGCTATACCAGCGTTTTTAGGTAAATTTGAATATGCAAATGTTTCAATTCCTATTGCTATTTTAATATGGCTTATGATCTATCCGATGATGATGAAAGTAGATTTTCACAGTGTTAAGAATGTAGGGAAAAATCCAAAAGGGCTCTATATTACATGGATTACTAATTGGCTTATAAAGCCATTTACTATGTTTGCGATTGCATCATTTTTCTTTTATAAAGTATTTTCAGGGTTTATTTCTCCAGACCTAGCAAGAGATTATTTGGCAGGGGCTGTATTACTTGGAGCGGCACCTTGTACTGCGATGGTTTTTGTATGGAGCCATCTTACAAAAGGCAACCCAGCCTACACAGTGGTTCAAGTAGCAACAAATGACCTTATTATACTGGCAGCATTTACACCTATAGTTGCATTTTTGCTTGGAATAGGAGGGATAAGTATACCATGGGATACATTGATTCTATCGGTTGTACTCTTCGTTGTAGTACCTCTTACAGCAGGGGTAATTACTAGAAATGTAATTACTAAAAATAAAGGATTAGAGTATTTTGAAAAGAATTTTATACCTAAGTTTAGCAATATCACAATTGGAGGCTTGCTTTTAACTTTAGTTATAATATTCTCTTTCCAAGGTCATGTTATACTAGAAAATCCACTCCACATTTTATTAATTGCCATACCACTTACAATCCAGACTTTTTTCATTTTCTTCGTAGCATATATAGCAGCAAAGCTTCTTAAACTGCCTCATAATGTTGCAGCTCCAGCTGGAATGATAGGAGCTTCCAACTTTTTCGAGCTTGCAGTAGCAGTAGCTATCGCACTTTTTGGAACTACTAGTCCAGTAGCGCTTGCAACTATTGTAGGAGTTTTGGTTGAGGTTCCAGTAATGCTCATATTAGTAAAAATAGCTAATAACACTAAAGCTTGGTTCGAGTCATAATCTGAACAATTAATATATTAATTATAAGAATAAGCAATTACTACTTTGATGTGAATTCTTTAATTCAGACATGGAATTAGGGATTAATATCAATTTGTGGCTGCTTATTTTTTATGCATAAATTTATAATGATAACTAATTAAAAATGTTTTGTAACTATTGAACTGATTATATCTTGATAAATGTGGTATTGTATTGATAGAGTGTTGTACAAGTAAATAAATTTGAAGCTTGGGGGAGTATTATGGACAAAAAAGATTACGATATATCAAACTTAGCAATCTCAGAAGCTGATACTATTAAAGAAAAATCACCTTGGAAAACAATTGTTATATATACAATTTTAGGATTTTTATGGATATTATTTTCAGATAGATTTGTAGATCTTTTTGCTGATAGTCATGAAACCTATAAATTAATGCAGTCCTACAAAGGGGTGTTTTATGTTGTTGTCACAGCTGTTATATTGTTTTATTTAATCAAATATGATTACTCAAAAATAATGAAGCTTACAAATGATGTTTCTGAAAAAAACGAAGAGTTAGTCAGCTTTTCAGAGGAATTAATAGCAATGGATGAAGACTTGCAGCAAAAAATAGAGTCTTTAAATATAGCTATGAAAAGTATAAATGAGCAAAAACAGTTCATTGATGATATATTCCAAAACAGCAACACATCAATTGTTACCTGGGGGCTTGACGGTGAAGTTCTAGATATAAACAATCATTTTACTGAGCTTATGGGATATGATAGACAAGATATCATAGGTAAGAAATGGTACGAAATTTTGCTTCCTGAAGAGCAAAAGTATAAGTATTATGAGCTTGCCTCAAAGCTTGAATCAGATAGAAAGGTTCAAAATTACGAAAATAAAGCGGTGGCAAAGGATGGGCGTATATTTGATATGCTTTGGAATAATGCAATGATTTACAATCCCCAAAATGATTTGACCATAGTAGTTTCATTTGGGATAGACCTTACTATGCAAAAGCAAAATGAGAGAAGGATATATGAGCTTGCTTATAATGATAAATTAACTGGATTTAAAAACTTAATTGCTTTTGAAAATGATATAAATTCTAAAATTAATAAAAAAACAAGCTTTACTTTATATTATCTAGATATGGATAATTTCAAGCATCTTAATGAAATACATGGACATAAATGTGGAGATATGTTTTTAAAGGATTATGCTTCGAGATTGCTTACTATTTTCGATAGAACAAATGTATACAGATGGTGTGGAGATGAGTTTGTAATCATTGAAGAGGATACAAATGATATCAATATAACCAAGAGAATAGATGAAATAGCATTGCTTACAAAGAATATATGGAAGTATAAAAATGTTGAGTACTATCCATCTGTAAGTATAGGAATAACTAAGTTCCCTGAGGATGCTGAAAATTTAGAGGGCTTGAAAAAGAACATGGATATGGCTCTATATAAAGCAAAATCGAGTGGAAAATCCTTAGCAGTAGCCTATCATTCAGACTTTCAAAAGGATATAGAAAAAAAGCTGGATTTAGAAAACACAATAACTCAGGCACTTATAAATGAAAGCTTTAGGCTAGTATTTCAACCTATTTACAGCATTAAGACAGGAAGAATAATTTCGATAGAGGCTTTAATCAGATGCAAAAGCTTGAATATAAATATAGGGGAAATGATTAATATAGCAGAGGAAAGTGGTCAGATTCTTCAAATAGACAGATGGGTAATTAAGAAAGCCTTTGAAATTATGAAAAATGAATTAGATAAATACGACATACTGCTGTCTATCAACCTTTCAGCTAAAAGTATAGCTTCACCAGATTTAATAGATTATTTAAGCAATATAACAAAAGAATACAATATAAATCCAAACAAAATAGAGTTTGAGCTTACTGAGCATTCCTTGATTTTCGATATAGATTGGAGTAAAGAGGTAATAGGTAAGCTAAAGCATCTAGGCTTTGGGATTGCACTTGATGATTTTGGAACTAGATATTCATCACTTAATTATCTTAGTACCATTCCTTTTGATTCTTTAAAAATTGACAAATCATATATAGACAAAATAGTTGATACAGATAAAAGCAGGGTGATAGTAGAGCAAATTATTGATTTATCACATAATTTGGGGCTTACTACTGTAGCTGAAGGAATCGAAGAAAATGAGCAGCTTGATATATTAAAAAAGCTAGACTGCGATTATGGACAAGGATATTTACTTGATAAACCATTGGAATTAGAAGATTTAATCATAAAAATAAATTAATTTGTATAATAGCATCTAAACGTTTGACAACGTTTTCTTAAGATGCTATTATATTTTTAAAGATGTATGAAACATGTTTCATACATATCAAAAAAGAAACTAGGGGATATGATGGCAAACATAAGAGAAATAGCAAAAAGAGCAGGAATAGGTATTGCTACAGTGTCTAGATACTTCAATGATTCTGGTTATGTAAGCGAAGAGTCGAGAGAGAAAATAAGAAAAGCTGTTGAAGAATTAGATTATACACCTAACGCACTGGCTAGAGCTATATTCAAAAAGAATACTAAAATCATAGGACTTATGATTCCAAATATTACAAACCCTTTCTTCAATCAAATGGTTTCTGAAATGGAAAAGCTTTTTAGGAAGCAAAACTATACCATAATTCTTTGCAATACAGATGACGACAAAGAAAAGGAGCAGTTTCATATTGAAACTCTAAGGAGCTACAGGGTAGCTGGAATTGTAGCTATGCGTACAATGACACCTGAGTCCTACAGAAATATCGATATACCAGTTATAGCTTTTGAAAATCAAATATCACCTGAGCATATTACAGTAGCATCTGATAACTATAAGGGTGGTATGGCTGCATTTAAACATCTGTATGATGGTGGGTGCCGAAAGATTCTTCATATACAAGGTCCAGAGGTTTTTATCGCAACTACTGAAAGATTAAGAGGCTTTATAGAAGCATCCAAGAAGAAAAAGGATGCACTTGTAGATGTAGTCAAGCTAGAGACAGATTTTCATATTAAGAGCTTGGAGCCAGCCATTGAGAATATAAAAAATATAACTGATTATGATGGCATATTTGTATTCAACGATATCTCTGCAGCAGTGGTTATGAAGCATCTGCATGACTTAGGAGTAAGGATACCAGAGCAAACTCAAATAATAGGATTCGACAACAGCTTCCTAGGTGAGCTATTACTTCCATCACTTACCACTATAGATCAGCCTATAAAGCAGCTTGGAAAAATAACTACTGATTTAATGATAAGACTCATAAATGGCGAGGAAATTGACCAAAAAGAGTATTATCTAAAAACGACTGTTATAAAGAGGAGTTCAACTCTTGGAAAAATAGCAACTTCAAAGGAATAAAAGAAAGGGCGAGGAAGATGAGCCAAGCAGTAAAGCTAGAAGTAAAAGGCATAACCAAAACCTTTCCTGGAGTCAAGGCTTTGGATAATGTAAGCTTCTCCGTAAAAAAAGGAACTGTACATGTTCTTTGTGGAGAAAACGGAGCAGGAAAGTCAACGCTTATGAAAATCATAAACGGAATATATAAACCTGACTCTGGAGAGATAGTTATCGATGGAAAACCAGTTAATGTAAAAAATCCTATCGATGCAAGAAAACATGGGATAAGTATGATTTTTCAGGAATTAAACTATATACCAGAAATGACAATTGAGGAGAGCTTTTTTGTAGGAAGCTGGCCTGTAGACTCAATAAAAAAAGTCGATTGGAAATCCATCAAAAAGAAAACTGATGATTTGCTAAAACGTGAGGGCTTAGCTTACAATTCTAAAACAAAGCTCAAGGATTTATCAGTATCAGATGTACAGATGCTAGAGATTTTAAAGGCTATATCTTATGATTCGGATATAATCATCATGGATGAGCCTACATCAGCTATAACAAACAAAGAGGTTAGAACTCTTTTTGAAAAAATTAAAGAGTTAAAGGAAAGAGGAGCTTGCATCATCTATATATCTCACAAAATGGAAGAGATATTTGAGATTGCAGATGAAATTACTGTATTTAGAGATGGTAAGGTTATAGATTCAAGACCAGTTGAAGATTATGATCTGAATTTAGTAATCTCTCAGATGGTAGGAAGAGAAATAAGCGATTCGTATCCGAAACAAGACCTAGAAATTGGAGAAACAGCCTTAGAGGTAAAAAATCTTTCAAGTAAAGGGAGCTTTAAGGATGTAAATTTTGCAGTTAAGCGTGGAGAAATTATAGGCTTTGCAGGTCTTATGGGAGCAGGAAGAACAGAAGTAATGAGGGCTTTGTTTGGACTTGATAAATACGACAGCGGAGAGATATTAATCAACAATGTGCCTGTGAGAATTCATTCTCCACAAGACAGTGTAAAGCATAAGATTGCAATGCTTTCTGAGGATAGAAGAAGATTTGGTATAGTGCCAGTTAGAAGTGTAAAAGAAAATGCCTCTTTATCTAATCTAAAGAGGTTTATTTACAAAGGTAGACTTCATAAATCTGAGGAAAACGCTGTTATAGGAGAGTATTTCAAAAAAATGAATGTAAAGACTCCGACTATGGATACGACAATTGATGTTCTAAGTGGAGGAAATCAGCAAAAGGTTATTTTGGCAAAGTGGATGGTAACTAATCCAGATATTTTGATACTAGATGAACCTACTAGAGGAATAGATGTAGGAGCAAAATATGAAATTTACGAACTTATAACCAAATTGGCATCAGAGGGAAGAGCGCTAATATTGATTTCATCAGAGCTTCCTGAGCTCATTGGTATGTGTGATAGAGTTTATGTTATGTCAAAAGGACAGATTAAAGGCGAGCTTTCAGCTGGAGATATCACACAAGAAAAAATAATGTATCTTGCGACACAAAATTAATAAGGAGGTGTTAAGGTGAGTAATAAGGCAAAAGGAAAAATTAATCCAGATATGCTGAGTAAATATGGAATATATCTTGTATTGTTAGTATTATTTGTAGTCAGCTGGATGGCAAATGAAAACTTCATGACAAAATCAAATCTCACCAATGTTTCTGTTCAGATAGCAGTAGGAACAATTCTAGCATTTGGACAAACTATTTTAATCATTTCAGGAATGCTAGATCTTTCATCAGCATCAGTTCTAGCTTTAGCAGGGGTTTTATCAATATCAGCCTACTTATCGACAGGCTCGTTGATTATAGGTTTCTTGGTGGCAGTTTTAGTAAGTGTTGCCTGCAACATGTTAAATGGACTTATGGTAACAAAATTTAAGACACCTCCATTTATAGCAACACTGGCTATGATGACAATGGCAAGAGGTGCAGCACTTTTATATACCAAAGGGCAAAATATCTATCAGATTAAGGACTATACGATATTTGGACAAGGTAATCTAATGGGAATTCCTATTCCTATAATATTTCTAGTATTAACTCTTATCATCACTTGGTACATTTTAAATCATACAGTTTTCGGACGTTCTATTTATGCAATAGGTGGAAATGAAGAAGCAGCAAATGCTTCAGGCATCAACGTTGATAGAGTGAAAATGAAAGCATTTATATTTAATGGAATTTTAGTAGGTCTTGCAGGAGTTATATTTATGTCTAGGGTAAATGGTGGACTTCCTAATGGAGCTGTAGGTTACGAATTTAAAGCCTTAACTGCTGCTGTCATAGGTGGAACTAGTTTCTCTGGTGGAGTTGGAACAGCATTTGGAACTTTAGCAGGAGCTTTTATAGTAGGTTTCCTTGATAATATAATGGTTATGGTTGGTCTAGACTCATATCTTCAGCAGATAGTAAGAGGTGCAATAATAGCTCTTGCAGTTATCTATGATATTTGGTCAAAATCAAAAGGCAAAAGCAAGAAATTAATTATGGTGGAAGAAACAAAGGAAAAAGTCAGCTGATTTTAGAATGAGCATTCATTTTAAAATATATTATTTTAATTTAAGGAGGGTTTTGTTATGAAAAAATGGTTATCAATGTTTTTTGCTGTAGCACTTCTTGCAGCATCTGTAACAGGTTGTAGTTCACCAGCGCCAACTACTGAAGCACCAGAGGGCTCTGAGGCTCCAGCAGATGGAAAGTACAAAGTTGCTTATGTAGCTAGAGCTCAAGCTGACTCATTTGCAGCGTGGCTAGCTAATGCAGTAAAAGAAGAATCTGAGAAATATGACAACATGACTGTTGATATCTTCGACGGACAAGCATCAGACGATACTGAGAACTCACTTATCGAAAACGCTATCGCAAACAAGTATGACCTTATTATCATTCAGCCAAACAATGGAGAAGCACAAAGACCATATGCAGAAAAAGCTATAGCTGCAGGAATCAAAGTTATAACAACTAATGCAAGAATTTCTGGAATTGAAGGAGCTTCTTCAGTTGACGCAGACCCATACAAGCAAGCTCAAGTAAATGCAGAGCTAGCAGTAGAAAAAATACCTCAAAATGCTAATGTAGTTATACTTAAGGGGCCTCCAGGAAACTTCCACGCTGATGAGAGATATAAATCATGGCAAAAAGAGTTTTTTGAAAAAAGACCTGACGTTACTATAGTTGGAGAAGAGATTGCTAACTGGAATAAAGATGAAGCTATGACATACATGGAAACATGGATGCAAGCTAGTAAGAAAATTGATGCTATAATATCTATGAATGATAATATGGCAGCAGGCGCATTAGAAGCAGTTAAAGATAAACCTGAATTTGCTGAAATTCAAGCTTACGGAGTAGATGGAACAGCTGAAGCATGCCTACTTATTAAAGATGGCAAAATGACTTCTACAAGTCTTCAAAGTGCTTATGATTTAGCAATTGCATTAATGGATACAAGCAATAAATTACTTACTGGAGAAGAGACACAAATAGATATGGATATAGATTGTCCACTTATAACACCAGATAACGTTGATCAATATATTGAAATGCATAAAAAAGCAGGCGCAATTAACTAGTATTAAATGGATAACAGGGTTTCCTGTTATCCATTCCTTTATAACTGTCAGAAAAGAGGAATGTATATGGAAAATAAAGCGATATTTATGCACGGAACAAATGACATGATTTGGAAAGAAATTCCTGTTCCTGAAATAGGGGAAGAGGATGTATTGATAAAGGTTGAAGCAGTTGGAATATGTGGTTCAGATATGCACTATTATCAGCATGGTAAAATAGGAGGCTTTATTGTAGATGGGGACTTCATACTTGGGCACGAAGCAGCAGGAAAAGTAGTTGAAGTTGGAGCAAAAGTAAAGGATTTAAAAGTTGGAGATAGAGTTGCTATGGAGCCAGGAGTAACTTGCGGAAAATGTGAATTTTGCGTTACTGGCAAGTATAATCTATGCCCAGATGTGGAATTCTTCGCCACACCTCCATATCATGGAGTATTTGCAAATTATGTAAAGCACCCAGCTTCTAAATGTTTCAAGCTTCCTGAGCATGTCAGCTCAATTGAAGGAGCTTTAGTAGAGCCTTTAAACGTAGGGCTTCATGCGGCTAATCAAGGAAATGTAAAATTAGGAGATACTGTTGTAGTGTTTGGAACAGGCTGTATAGGTCTTTGCTCGCTACTAGCTTCAAAAGCTATGGGAGCATCTCAGATTATAGTTGTAGATATTTTGCAAAATAGATTGGATAAAGCCAAAGAATTAGGAGCTACTCATGTAATTAATGCAAAGAATGAAGATGTAGTAGCTAAGGTAATGGAGCTTACAAATAATCTTGGAGCTGAAGTTGTGATTGAAACTGCTGGCTCTGAAATTACATTAAAACAGACAGTAGATGTTTTAAAACCAGCTGGAACTATTGTATCTGTTGGGATGACTCCAAAGGATTCAATTGAATTTAATTTTATGAAACTACAATCAAAAGAAGGAACTATTAAAAGCGTATTTAGATACAGAAATTTATATCCTACAGGCATTAATGCTATTGCAAGTGGCTCTATAAAAATAGCTGATATTGTAAGTCATAAGTTTGACTTTGAAAAAACAAAGGAAGCATTTGATTATGTAGCAGAAAATCCAGGAGAGGTTGTCAAAGCAGTAATAGTGATGCAGTAGAAGGGAAAGAAGGGGTTATTAATGTATTATATTGGTATTGACATAGGAACTTCATCTGTAAAGGTTCTAGCAATAGATGAAGCAGGAAAGATAGTAAAAACAGTTTCGAGAGAATACCCTATTTCATATCCTTTTCCATTGTGGTCAGAGCAAAATCCCAATGACTGGTGGGAGCAAAGTAAACTAGCACTAAAAGACATTTTAGAATATATTGATAAAGATAAGGTTAAATCAATTGGTTTTAGTGGACAGATGCATGGATTAGTAATCCTAGATAGTGAAGATAAGGTAATTAGACCAGCTATATTGTGGAATGACCAAAGGACTGAGTCAGAGTGCAGATTTTTAAATAACGATATAGGAAAAGACAAGCTTTTAAGCTGGACAGCAAATATAGCTCTAAATGGATTTACTGCTCCAAAGGTGCTTTGGGTAAAACAAAACGAACCAGAAAACTTTAAGAAAATAGCTAAAATATGTCTCCCTAAGGACTATATAGCATATAAGCTGTCAGGTGAATTTGCTACAGATTACTCAGACGCGTCAGGAACTCTTTATTTGGATGTAAAAAATAAAAAGTGGTCTGATGATATGATGAAGATTTTGGATATTGACGAAAATAAATTGCCGAAATTATATGATTCTTTTTCTGCAATAGGAACTATAAAAAAAGATATAGCAACTGAGCTTGGTCTTCCAGCTGACGTAAAAATTGTAATAGGTGGAGGGGATCAGGCCGTAGCTGCAGTAGGTGGAGGAATAGTAGAGAATCATCATTGCTCTATATCACTAGGCACCTCAGGAGCTGTATTTGCTACTTCGGATGAGTTTGTAATGGAAGATGAAGGCAAGCTTCATGTATTTTGCGATGCTAGAGGAAAGTATCATGTAATGGGAGTTACTTTGTCTGCAGCAGCTTCTCTCAAATGGTATGTAGAGGATTTTTTAAAAGCCTCATCCTATGATGAAGTTTTAACTGAAGTAGAAAAAAGCGATATAAACGAAAATGTATATTATCTTCCTTATTTATCTGGGGAAAGAACACCTCATAATGATCCAGATGCAAAGGCTACCTTCCTAGGAATGACAGTAAGACATGAGAGAAAAGATATGACAAGAGCTCTTCTTGAAGGGGTATGCTATTCACTTAGGGATTGCTATGAGTTAATGCATGAGGTAGGCATAAACCCTAAGGAAATAATAATCAACGGTGGCGGAGCTAAAAATGATTTTTGGTGCCAAATGTTAGCAGATGTACTTCATACTAAAATCAAAAAATTGGATATAAATGAAGGACCAGCTCTTGGAGCTGCAATTCTAGCATCAGTAGGAGATGGCAAGTACAGCTCAGTTTCAAATGCTTGTCAGGATATAATTAAGACAACTAAAGAATTTACCCCAGATGAAGTATCAAGTAAAATTTACTCTGAGAAATACAAAAAATATAAAAGCCTATATCCAATGCTAAAAGATTTTTTTTCTAGCTTATAGACATTTATTAAAAAATTAAAAGTAATAATAAATATAGTTTTGGATTATAACAAAATATAATACTTATTATAAAAAATCTCAATAACTAGAAAATAACACTAATTCAGGTGTTATTTTTTTTGTTGTGTTATAATATTTTTTGCATGTTATATGAATGACAGATGTTATTTTTTAGATTTATAGTTATGAAATGCGACTTAAGGAGAAGGCTATGATTATAAGTGATAAAACGATTGAAATTGTGGAAAAAGAGCAAAAGTGTATAGGGTGCAATGCTTGCATGAAGGGATGTCCTATGCTCGATAGATTTTGTGACTCTCCAAAAACACTTCTTAAGAAGCTACTAGATGAAAAGTCATTTGATTATAAATTGCCATATTCATGTATGCAGTGTGGCTACTGCACTAAAGTATGCCCGGTAGATGTGGATTTAAAGCATCTGTTTATGGAGCTAAGAAAAGATACAGTAAATCAAACAGACGGAAAGCTTCCAAAGGATTTGAATACTAGCAATGTGGCTATGCATCAAAAGCTTAGCTTTACAGGGCTTTTTTCAAAAAAGATTCAGCATTTAGAATCAGATACAGTTTTTTTCCCTGGTTGCGCACTTCAGGCATATAGCCCTGATTTAGTTGAAAAGGTATATTCGTACATAAGAAAAACTACAAAGGGTGCAGGTTACTACAATGTATGCTGTGCAAAGCCTACAAAAATGATGGGTAAAGACAGTGAGTTTCAAAAAATCTATCTAGGAATTGATGAGGAATTTAAAAGAAAAAAAGTAAAAAGAGTAATAACAGGTTGTCAAAACTGCTATATGACAATTCTATCAAATAGTCCTGATATAGAAGTGATATCTCTTTGGGAATACATTGATAAATCAGGTGTTCCAGCAGAGGCAAAGAATAAATATAAAATGAAAAAAGAAGAAGGCTTAAATACTAATAAATCTGAATATAGCTTTGTACTTCATGATCCTTGCCCTACTAGAGATGTAGATTCAATTCACATGGCTGTCAGAAATATAATCGCAGATTTAGGGATAGAGATAGATGAAATGAAGTACAGTAAGGGCAGGACTTTATGCTGCGGAGCTGGAGGGATGGTAGCTATCACTCAAAATGATATAGCTAAAGCCCACATGAGGCGAAGGGCTACAGAGAAGGATGCTGATTATATACTTACCTATTGCCAAGAATGTGTAGAGTCTATGAGACGAGGAGGCAGTAAGTCATTACATATTTTAGATTTAATTTTCCTAGATGACTTTTTAGAAGTAAATCAAGGAAATCAAAGCACCTTGGACAAATGGAAAAATAGATTTATAGCAAAAACAGCTAGGCTTTAATAAAAAATGACATATAGGAGGAATTACTTATGAAGAAAAAACTTTTGGCAATTTTACTTATTTTATCTATGCTTATGCTATCAGCTTGCTCTAGTCAGTCAGGGAGCACAGATGCTAATGATGAAGCAGGAGAGGCGAATACAACCACTGAGCAAACCACAGTAACTTTTTATGGCTGGGGAGGTAGTGAGGTTACGAATGCATGGATAGATGGGTATCTAACAGATGCAGTTGCGAAAAAATACAATATCAAGCTTGAAAGAGTAGGCATGAATATCGATGAGATATTGAATCTACTGCTAAATGAAAAGCAAGCAGGAACTGACAAGGGAAGCATTGATATTATATGGATTAACGGTGAAAACTTTGCTTCAGCTAAAGAAAATGGACTTTTATTTGGGCCATTTGCAAGTGAGCTTGAAAATTTCAGTAAGTACCTAGACCCGAACTCTCCAGATGTAATGTTTGATTTTGGAGTTGCGACAGAAGGCTACGAGGTACCATTTGGAAAAGCTCAATTTGTTATGGTTTATGACAGCTCACTTTTATCTCAGGTGCCAGAAGATCATAAAGCGCTTTTAGAAATGGCTAAAAATAATCCTGGAAAATTTACTTATCCTGCACCACCGGATTTTACAGGAAGCGCTTTTGTAAGAAATATCATATATGATATAGTCGGATATGAGCAGTTTCTGACTATGGATGCAGATTATGATACTGTGAAATCAGCTATCATGCCAGCTATGGATTATCTTAAGGAATTAAAGCCATATCTATGGAATGAAGGAAAGACATATCCGGCTTCACTGTCTATACTAGATAATATGTATGCAGATGGAGAAGTGTTTATGACTATGGATTATAATCCAAACTCAGCATCATCTAGAATTTCAACAGGTGAATTTCCAGATGCTACTAAAACCTTTATATTTGATAAAGGAAGTATAGGAAATACTCATTTTGTGGCTATACCTTTTAATTCACCAAATGTAGAGGGTGCAAAAGCAGTTATTAATGAAATAATATCAGTTGAAGCTCAGGCTAAAAAATACGATCCAAGTGGATGGGGAGATCTTCCTGTACTAGATAACAGTAAGCTATCTGACGATGAGAAGAAAGTATTTGACTCTATTCCTCTTGGAAAAGCAACTCTTCCTCAAGATGAACTTATGAGTAAAAGAATGCCAGAGCTACCAGCAAAACTAGTTCCAATCATAGAACAGATTTGGATGGAGACTATAGCAGCGGAGAGTAATTAATGTGAAAATACTATTAAAGCCGTATTTGATGCTTTTGCCAGTGCTTATAATTCTGATTGGCATTTTAGGTATAGGAGTTATGACTACTTTTACTCAGAGTATTGGATACTTTAGCGCAATTGGGTCAAACGACTTTACATTAGATAACTATATGAGATTACTAACAGACAAGGGGTTAATTGAATCCCTTGTTTTTTCCATGCGAACATCTTTTATATCTGCATTTATATCTACCTTAGGTGGAGTTATTTTGGCTGTAGCAGTATACAAGCTAGGGAATGAAGGAGACCTTCTTTCTAAATCCTTTAGGATTCCAATAATAGTGCCGCATCTTCTTTCTGTACTTCTTATTTACAATATTTTTTCTCAGACAGGAATTCTAGCAAGAATTTTATTTTCTTTAGGAGTAATTGATTCCTTTGAAAGCTTTCCACAGATACTTTATTTAAAAAATGGATTTGGAATTATTTTGGCGTATGTATGGAAGGAATTGCCTTTTATAGCCTTTATAACCTATAACGTACTTTCAAAACTGAGCACAAAGCTTTCTGATGCCGCCAGAAATTTGGGTGCAAGTAGCTTTCAAGCCATGAGATATGTAGTTATTCCCTTACTTATTCCATCGATATTATCTTCATTTATCCTAGTATTCGCCTTTTCATTTGGCGCATATGAAATACCTATGCTGCTTGGAGCAACCTATCCGAAAGCTTTACCAGTGAAAGCCTATATTGAGTACATAAATCCTATCCTTAGCAACAGACCTTACGCTATGGCTATCAATTTTTTCATTGCAAGTATGGGTCTATTTCTTGCCTATATTTACTTTAAGTGCTTCGAAAGGGTTACAAGATATGAAAAACAGTAGATTAAAGTACAAACTAATAGCCTATAGCATGGTTTTATCGATAATATTGCCTCTTTTATTAATCATAATCTGGAGCTTTGCTAACAGATGGCAGTGGCCTAGCCTTGTTCCAACGGATTATGGACTTAGAGGCTGGAGCTATATATTTGGAGCAAGAGCTAAAACCTTTGAAATAATATGTATCAGTATGTGTATTTCCTTTATCGCTTCGGTTATAACTATAGGAATTACTATTCCAGCGGCCAAAGCAATGGCGCATTATAACTTTAAATTCAAAAAACAAATTGAAATGCTAATATTTTTGCCGGCTATTGTACCTACTGTAGTAGTGGCTATGGGAATACATATACATTTCTTGAAGATGAACCTAGGAGGTAGCTTTTCAGGCTTAGTACTTATCAACATTCTTCCGTGCATTCCATATTCTTACTGGATACTTAAAAACGTATTTGAAATTATTGGAGATAAAATGAATTATCAGGCTAGAGTGCTAGGTGCAAGTAGTACTCAGACCTTTATTTATATCACACTGCCTATGATATTTCCAGGAATCATAACTGCGCTTAGCATGTCGTTTATAGTTTCATTTGGTCAATATTTTATAAATGTATTAATAGGGGCAGGAAAAATAACTACATTTACTATGCTCATGTTTCCATATATAGAAAGTGGAGATAGAACCATGGGCTCTGTTTATGGAACTGTATTTCTGTTTGCAAGCTTAATAGGGCTTGTTATAGTAGAAAAGCTTACATCAAGTATGTATAGAGGTAAATTAAAGGAGTACAAATATGTCTAAAATAGTTTTAAATAATATTTATAAGAGCTTTGGACATACTAAGGTAATTGAAAATATAAACCTAGAGGTAGAGCAAGGAGAGATTCTTTCCCTGCTTGGAGAGTCTGGATGTGGCAAAACTACTACTCTTAAGCTCATAGCTGGAATACTTTCCCCAGATAGTGGAGATATTTATATTGGAGAAAAGAGAATAAATGATTTGCCAATTGAAAAAAGAAAGGCAGTTATTGTGTTTCAGGATTATGTTTTATTCCCTCATCTAAACATTGAAAAAAATGTAGGCTTTGGGCTTAAGATGATGGGAAAGCCAAAAGCTGAAATAAAGTCAAGGGTAGATGAAATGCTGAGCCTAGTTTCTTTAGAAGGCTATAACAAAAGATATCCTCATGAGCTTTCTGGAGGACAAAAGCAAAGGATAGCTCTTGCTAGAGCGCTTGCTATAGAGCCAAGTGTACTACTTTTAGATGAACCTTTTTCGAATTTAGATGCAAATCTAAAAGAAAGTGTCAGAGATTTAGTGATGACTATCCAAAGGAAGCTAAATATCACTACAATAATGGTGACTCATGAAAAAGAAGAAGCTATGATGTATTCAGATAAAATAGCTGTTATGATAAATGGAAAAATAGAGCAGATAGGCAGTAGCATGGAAGTTTATAACGAACCTAAAACTCTTGAAGTTGCAAAGCTTGTGAGTAGCTATAATCTGATTGAAGGCTGTTCTAAATCAAATATGATTGATTTGTTTGGAGTAAAAGTTAAATCGAGATTTGAAAATGAAAAAGTAAGCATCATTATTAGACCAGAAGCTATTGTAATCGACGAATCATCGAGCCTTAAGGCAAGGCTAATTAGGGAGAAATTTGCTGGAGAGAAAAAATATCTTGAGCTAGAATTAGGAAATATAAAGCTTAAGGCAGTTGCAGATAGCAGCTGTAGTTTTGTTGAAAATCAAGAAATTGGTATTAGGTTCTTAGAAGAAAAGCTGTTTATATATGAAGCGAAGGAGTAAATTATGCTAGACACTCATGGAAGAAAATATGTTGAGCCAATAATAGAGAGCGTTGCAAATGCTTTTATAAATAGAAATATTTCTGCAAATAAAGTAACAGTTTTAGCTTTTGTACTAGGAATATCTAGTGGAGGCTGGATGCTTCTTGGTCAGCCCCTCATTGCTACAGCTGTACTTTGGATATCTGGACTGCTTGATGCAGTAGATGGAGCTATAGCTAGAAAAACAGGCACAAGCTCTTCTTGGGGTGCACTTATGGATATAACCTTTGATAGAATAGTAGAGCTATCAGTTATTATTTCTCTAGCTGTACTATATCCACAGGCTAGACTAGTTCTCATAATGCTGACAGGCTCGATTATTATATCTATGACTGTATTTTTGACTGTAGGAGCACTTAGTAAGAATACTAAAAATAAAGCATTTTATTATCAAGCTGGCTTGGCTGAAAGAACTGAAGGCTTTATAATGTCATCTCTTATGATGCTTTTTTCTAATCATATCATCATCATAACAATAGTATATTTTTTAGCAATTTTATTTACAGCAGGGCAAAGGCTAAAAGAAGCATATGAACTATTAAGAAATTAAATAGTTTTTATAAAAAATATCAATAGATAAAATCTCTCAAATTGTTTGTAATACTAATACTTAAATGGTAGACTTAACTAGATTATACATATAATTTAATAATTAACAGGAGGGTTTTATTTATGAAATTTAAAAAGAATGCACTTTTAGCTATTATGTTAGGAATCAGTATGCTTGGATTTGCAGGCTGCAGTAATGCACCAGCTGAAACTACTGAAGAGCCAGCAGCTCAAGAAGAACCAGCTGCTCAAGAGGAACCTGCAGCACCAGATCAAGTAGGAGGAGTATCATTAGAAAATCCTATCCTTGTAGACAAAGAAGCAAAAACTGTAACTGTACTTACTCAAGTAAATGGAAAATATTTCACAGAAGTAACTCGTCATGCTTCAGTATTTAAAGATGGTACTAATGGTGCAAAATCAGTATTTACTGCATATGCTGATCCAGTTGCGTTTTATGATGCGTTAGTTGAAATAGGAGCTGAGCCAGGAAATAATATGACTGTAGATAATGGTGCAACTACTCATGTTGAGGGTACTGCTCTAGATATGAAAGTTACATGGAACGGCGCAGAAAAAGAATACGATGTAAATGAAGTAATCAAAGACAGCAATGGAAAACAAATTGCATTTAAATTTGGTGGAAACCTTGAAATGGCAAAAAATAAAAACACTGGTTGCTTATCTTGCCTTGATAGCTGTCCAGTAGGAATAATTTCAAACTCTGCTTATACTTATGGCTCAGTTGAAAAAACAAGTGAAGTTACATTCATGGGTAATGGAGATATATTACCAGAAGATGGAACATATATAGCTACAGTATATTCTATAGCTGAATAATTATAGAAAAAAGTTGAAGGCTCCATTTAAAGGGAACCTTTAGGAGGTAATTAGATGAAAAAACTAAGATTGCTGTTCTACTATACTGCTACAGGTATAGCACTAGGCTTTCTTATTAATATGCTACTGTTCTTTAGTGTAGCGTATGAGATGATGGTAGGTCTTGGGCTGGTGATGTATATTTTCACTGCTTTTGGAGCTATGGTTGCTTTATCAAAGCAAAGACTTGATTGGAAATATTCGTTTTTCATTATAGAAGGGCTAGCAGTATTTTTAGCTCTTGTAACTGGAAGATTACAGCAGTTTTTATATATCACAAAAGAAACCTTGGTTATTACTACTCCGGTTTCACAGGTTAGACCGTATTTTTTAGCTTTTGTAATTGTGGTAAATTTAGTGAATATCTATATCATAATGACTTTAAAGAAATATCAAAAGGAATATACAAAAGAGGAAAGAAAAGCTTTAAAAGAAAGCGAGCTAAAGCTTAAGGACCTTCGTGAGGAAATAGATGCATCAGAGCTTGAGCAAATTAAGAAGAAAAGAAAGCTAGGTAGAATTATTGCGCTAGCAGGGATCGGGATTTTTATGATTTGCTATTTTACTATAGACTCACTTCATACAGGACTTAATGAAGCATTTGCAACTATTTCTAGACTAGACACTCAAATAGTAATTGAGTACCTTAGATCATTTGGAAAATTAGCAGTAGTTGTTTCATTTACACTTATGGTGCTTCAATCAATTGCGGCTCCTATTCCAGCATTTTTAATTACATTATCAAATGCTGCGATATTTGGATGGTGGCAAGGAGCAATTTTATCTTGGTCTTCTGCTATGGCAGGAGCGGCACTATGCTTCTTTATTGCAAGAGTGCTAGGTAGAGATGCAGTTGAAAAGCTTACTAGCAAGGGTGCTATGGAGAGTGTTGATGTATTCTTTGAAAAGTACGGTAAGTTTGCAATCTTAATTTGTAGACTGCTTCCATTTGTTTCTTTTGACTTTGTAAGCTATGCAGCAGGACTTACGAATATGAGATTCTGGGCGTTCTTTATTGCAACTGGACTTGGACAGCTTCCTGCTACTATAGTATACTCTTATGTAGGAGGAACTCTTACAGGTGGAGCTCAAAAGCTATTTGTAGGTTTACTTACACTGTTTGCACTATCGATAATGATAGGTATAGCTAAAAAGATATACAATGATAAACAAAATGCAAAAAAATCTATTGATAAAGCTAGCTAGTTAGAATCAGCCTGATGTTTTTGCATCAGGCTGTAATTTTGATGAAGGAGGAGCAAGTGTGACTAAATTAAAGAAAACTATAATTATAATAGCGACTTTAGCATTTTTCATTTGTATTTATAATTCTTTTCTTTGCGATATTACTGCAGCATCAATAAGAAATTGGGTTGATGGGTTTGGCTCTCTTGCTCCTTTTGCTTATATAGGTGTATGGATAGTGCTTCCTATATTCTTTTTTCCAGTGCCAGTGCTTGCTTTAGCAGGAGGACTTTCGTTTGGACTTTGGGATGGAACTTTATATACTATTATAGGAGCTATAATAAACAGCAGCGTCATGTACTACATAGCAAAAATACTATCTAAGGATATGATAAGAAGCTACCTTAAAGAAAAGATGCCAAAGGCTTGGTGGGATAAATTTATGGAATCGAGTAGCAGAGATAGCTTTTTGATAGTTTTCATTTGCAGACTTATTCCTGCTATGCCATACAACGTCATAAACTATGCATCTGGACTTGCTGAAATAGGCTTTACTCAGTATACGATAGCGACCTTCATTGGCATCTTGCCAGGAACTGTTATTTTTCTAAATGTAGGGGATAAAATACTAGATATAAAGTCACCTGAATTTATAATTTCTATCATATTAGTAATTTTACTTACAGCAGGCTCGATATTATTAGGAAAAGCTCTTTCTAAGAAATCTAGTGTCATGCCAGAAAATGACTAAATTAAAAACACCTCATAAATCTAAGAGAAAAGATTTGAGGTGTTTTCTTGTGAATCGTAATAATTTTTTAAGATTAATTTACCTAGACGATTTTAGAATTTTCATCCTTTAAGAAGAAAGTAGATATTCCACTTAAAATAAGAATTCCGCTGATGATTTTAATCCATAGAGCTGTAGAGTGACACTCCATAGGCTTCATACATACACCTATACTAAATGGTGTATCAAGTGGAATGATAAATAGTATAAGTCCAAGTACTATAAATGTAATTGGAAGGTGAGCTTTTCTTATGTAGAGCTCAATAGATAAAGCTATTAGGATGATAGCGATAAGTATTACAGCAGTACTGGTGTAATGACATCTCATAGGCATTTCCTTGCCACTTTGAAGCAAGACTTTCCCAGTACAGACAGGGCTTATGTACTTTACAGCTATTAGCAGTATAGCCCCTAAAATTGCGTTTAAAAGGTTTACATATTTTTTCATTTCATCTCTCCTTTGATAAATTCTAAACGATTATATCATACAAATAGGAGATATAGCTTTGCGAAACTTATAATAATAATTTATAGAATACATAGATAAAATTAATAAGGATAATACATAAAAACTAAATATGAGGTGCATTATGAACATATATAAATTAGGATTTTACAATGTACTGCGAAGAAGAAATAAAGCAGTACTTATAAGCTTGTTATCAGCAGTTACAATTTGTATTTTTGTCATTATATTTACTTTATATTTTTCTTCAAATAAAGCTGTCGATATTGTTTCTGACAGGATGGGAGCAGACATAATAATACTTCCAAACAATGCAGACAAGGATGCAAAAGAGCTTATGTATTCGGGTTCTCCAGTGATGGGGTTTATGGATAAAAGCGTACTGGATGAAATTCCAAAGGAAAATATTTCACAGTACTCAGCTCAATTTTTTCTAAGAACACTCACTCAGTATGGATGCTGTACTTTTCCAGTGAGCTACAGAGTGCTAGGAATAGATTATGATTCAGACTTTTTAGTGAAGCCATGGCTAGAGAAAAACCACATAACCTCTTTGGGCGAGAAAGAGGTTATTCTAGGGGTAAATGTCATGCCTGATGAAGAGGGAAGTATTGAAATTATGGATCAGGTTTTTGAACTGGCTGGAACCTTAATGCCAACAGAGACAGCTCTAGATGACACAATAATAATGAATATAAATGATAGTATATGGTTGGCAGATGTATTTTTTGATGCTGATGCAGGGGACTACTTCCTAAAGCAAAAACCTGAAGAGCTTATTTCAGCTGTTATGATAAAGGTCAAGGATGGAGCAGATGTAGAAAAAGTAGTAATGGATATAAAAAAATCTAAAATAGATGCTCAGGTTATATCCTTGAGTCAGCAAAAAATGGAAGTGAAGGAAACTATAAAAAATGTATCTGAAATACTGATGATATTTGCAGGCTCGACATTCTTAATAACACTTATTGCTCTATTTGGGATATTTAATGTAATGGCTTCTCAGAGGGAAAAGGAAATGGGATACTTAAGAGCTATGGGATATAAAAAATCTGAGCTTACATTTATGTATACGATTGAGGTTTTGACTATTATAGTACTCGGAGGAGTAGTTGGAAGCCTAATGGGTATATCACTAAGCGGATATATGTATGATATGGTAAACAAAATAGTTTTAATGCCACAAGGGGCGTTTACATTATCAGATAGACTCTTGCCAGGACTGCTTGGTATTATGATTTCGATTGTAATAGGGGTACTTGTTTCAATTATTCCTGTTGTAAAAATCAATAAAAATGAACCTAAGGATGTCTTTACTTCTGGAGGTGTAAGATAATGGATAAGATTATGGAAGTTAAAAACCTTGTAAAAATGTACAAAGATACAGAAGATATTTATGCAGCTGATGATGTGAGCGTAGATATAAATAAAGGAGAGTTTATATTAATAACAGGGGAGTCTGGAGCAGGAAAATCTACTCTACTGTATATAATGGGACTAATGCTAAAACCAGACAAGGGAGAGCTAATGTTTGGTGGAAAGCCACTTAACTGGTCAAATGAAGATGAACTAAATTCATACAGAAGAAACAAAATGGGTTTTGTTTTTCAAGAACCTCAATTAGTAGAAGCGCTAACAGTAAATGAAAATCTAATGCTTATGAAAGGACTTAATAATTCTGAGCTTGAAATTGATGGGTTATTAGAAGAGTTTGGTCTTTTAAAGCATAAAGATAAGCTGCCAAATACCCTTAGTGGAGGTCAAAAAAGAAGAGTAATGGTTCTTATGGCTATAGTTAAAAAGCCTGAGGTTATATTTCTCGATGAGCCTACTAATGATTTAGATGAAAAATGGTCTGAAAAAGTTCTAGTTAAGCTAAAAAAGCTTAGCAATCAAGGAACTTCTATAGTGATGGTAAGCCATGATGAGCAGTGCAAGAAGCATGCTGACAAGGTGCTTTGCATGAAGTCTGGAAAAATTGATGAAATTATGTAAACAAACTGTAAATAGTTTGAAATGGACTTACTGAGCCAGATATGAGAACCTATATGTAAGCAATTTAAAATATATCAAAAAACTATTATGGGAATATAGCTACATTATGCTTATATTCCTATAGAAAAAGGATGGTTATTATGAAAAAAATGATAAAAGTGTTTACAGTAGGTTCTTTAGTATTGGGAATGACGTCTAATATTGCTATGGCAGGTTCTGTTTTGACTAGCGATTCAGCTGAGCAAGTAAATGCTAAAGCTGGAGTAATACAAGATGATAGCTTAAAAGAAGAAAAAATAAGCTATATGAGCTTTGAAGGCTATGTAAAGGAAATTGAATCAAATAATGGATATACCTCTGTTATAATGACAGATGGTAAGTCAGATGAGGTTATAGGACAATTTAACTTAAAAGGAGATATTCTTGTAGTAAATCAAGATACAGCTACAATTCAAGCTCTAGACAAAATAGAAAAAGGACAGAAAATTAGAGGCTTTTATAGAAAAGATATGCCTATGATACTAATATATCCTCCAGTTATAAATCCAGAATTTATAATGATAAGCTCAGAGGATACTAAGAATTTTGTTAAGCATTCTTATTTTGATGAAAGCCTAACAAGTATTGACAATAATCTCAAGCTGAACATATCAGATTCTTCAGTGCTTATCGATAAGCATGGAAAGAGCGTTGATATCGAGAAATTAAAAAACAAAGATTTAGTAGTTGTTTATGATGTTTCTACTAAGAGCATCCCAGCTCAAACAAATCCAAAACAAGTTATAATGCTTGAAAAGGATGCAGATGAAATGCCAGTAAAGGATGAAGCCTTAGAAAAAATCATAGATTCTGGATATATGGCTAATGGAGTTAATATGATTCCTCTTAAGCAGGTGGCAGACCATTTTGGATATGAAACTTCATGGGATAACTCTACGAAAACTGCAACACTAAGAAAAGAAAATTCTTCATTTACAGTTACTATAGGTCAGCAAATGTATGGCTATAATAAAAGCCTTCAAAAATTTGAAGTATCTCCAGAGATAAAAGATGCAAGAACCTATGTGCCTGAGTCTATTTTAGAATTGCTTCAGAAATAAATTATATAATAAAAAAATATAAAGGTACTACTTACAATTTTTATTCATGTGAGTAGTACTTTTTTATTGTGAATTTGACACAAACTAAAATCAGTTATATAATTGTTTGATGTAAAACAGTTCGTCATACAACAGTTTGATGGGCAACAATGTTATTCGAAGTAAGCTGGATAGTAATAATTTAGTAAGTTGGAGAATTCTAATTTAGAAAGTAATAATTTTAGAGCAATTAATTTAAAGTGAGGGATGCGAAGTGCATGAAAAATTTATTGGCCATAGAATTCGTATATTAAATAATCTTATAAAAAGAGAAATTGAAAGCTCTGAGCATTTTGCCTATGCACAGAGCATAACAGGTACGAATAGCTGGATTATTGCTTATTTAGCACAAAATAGCGATAAGGATATATATCAAAAGGATTTAGAAAAAAAGTTTTCAGTTACTAGATCCACTGCTTCAAAGGTAATAAAATTAATGGTTCAAAAAGGTCTGATTGTAAGGGAAGAGGTAGAATCAGATGCAAGACTGAAAAAGCTCATCCTAACAGAAAAGGCTTTAAACATGAATGAAGCAATTAAATCAGATATTTTAAAGCTAAATGAAAAGCTTGCAAAAGGATTTACGGATGAAGAAATGCAAACTATGCAGAATTACATAGACAGAATGATAGACAACATTAATTCATAATGGATTATATGAAAGGAAGACTTAAGTATGATAAAGAAATTAGCTAGATATATTAAGGGCTATAAAAAAGACAGTATTTTAACTCCTATTTTCGTAATGCTAGAAGTAATAATGGAGGTTCTTATACCTTTTTTGATGGCAGATTTGATAGACAAAGGTATCGATGGTGGAAATATTCCGCTTATTATTAAGCTAGGTGTGACACTTCTTATAGGTGCATTTATATCACTATTCTTTGGAGCATTAGCCGGAAAAACAGCAGCTACAGCTTCAGCAGGCTTTGCAAAAAATTTAAGAAAAGGCATGTTTTATAATATTCAGGACTTTTCATTTTCAAATGTAGATAAGTTTTCTAATTCAAGTCTTATTACTAGGCTTACTACCGACGTTACAAATGTTCAGATGTCATATCAGATGATAATTAGAAATGCTGCTAGAAGTCCGCTTATGCTTATATTTGCACTTACAGCGGCTTTTGGAATAAGCTCAAAATTGTCTTTGATTTTCTTGACCATGATTCCAGTTTTAGGAATTGGCTTATATTTGATAATTAAAAATGCCTTTCCTATTTTTGAAAGAGTATTTAAATCATATGATAATCTAAACAGGATAGTTCAGGAAAATCTTTCAGGGATAAGAGTAGTGAAGTCCTTTATAAGAGAAGAGCATGAGATAGATAAATTTTCAAAGACCTCAGAAGAAATAAGCAAAGACTTTATAAAAGCGGAAAAATTATTGGCATTTAATATGCCATTGATGCAGTTTTCTGTGTACTCATGTATGCTCTTGCTATCGTGGTTTGGTGCTAGAGCTGTAGTAGCTAGTGGAAACAATCCAACGCTTGGGCTTAGTACAGGACAGCTTATGAGCCTTATAACTTATACTATGCAGATACTCATGAGCTTAATGATGCTTTCAATGGTGCTAGTTATGATAACAATATCGAAGGCATCAGCAAGAAGGATAGTTGAGGTTCTAGATGAGCAAACAGATATAAAAAATCCAAGCTCTCCTATTTATGAGGTAGAAAATGGAGATATAGAGTTTGAAAATGTCAACTTCAAGTATTCAGATAGTGCAGACAAGCTTTGTCTTGAGAATATTAATATCAAAATAAAATCAGGAGAAACTATAGGAATCATAGGAGGTACTGGCTCATCTAAGACTACTTTGCTTCAGCTTATCCCTAGACTCTACGATGTAAGCAGTGGAGCTGTTAAGGTATCAGGTATAGATGTTAGAAATTATGATATTAAGTCTCTTAGAAAATCTGTATCTATGGTACTTCAAAAAAATGTACTTTTTTCTGGAACTATAAAAGAAAACTTAAAATGGGGAAATCCAGATGCTACAGATGAAGAAATTAAACTGGCATGCTCTATAGCTCAAGCGGATGGCTTTATTGAGAGCTTTCCAGATAAATATGAAACCTATATAGAGCAAGGTGGAACCAATGTATCTGGTGGACAAAAGCAAAGAATTTGCATAGCAAGAGCCTTGCTTTCAAATCCTAAAGTGCTTATTCTAGACGACTCAACAAGTGCAGTAGATACAAAGACTGATTCGCATATCAGAAAAGAGCTATTAAGCAGTATGCCAAATACAACTAAAATCATCATAGGACAAAGAATATCTTCTATTTCTGAAGCAGATAAAATACTAGTGATGGATGATGGAAAAATAGTTGACTATGGAACTCACGAGGAGCTTATTAAAAGCAGTAGTATTTATAGAGAAGTGTATGAGTCACAGTCAAAGGGGGTGCTAGGTAGTGAAGCGTAATACGATAAAAAGATTACTATCATATATGAAACATTATAAATTTTCACTTTCTGTAGTATTTATCTGCATCATTCTTAGCTCACTAATTGGTGCTGTTTCCTCACTTTTCATTCAAGTACTGATAGATGATTATATCTATCCCCTGCTAGTAGAAGCTGTGCCAAATTTTTCTGGTTTGCTTAGAATTCTGATGATTATGGCTAGTATTTATGGAGTTGGTGTGCTTGCTAACTTGATATACAACAGGACGATGGTAAAAATAGCTCAAGGAGTATTGAAGAAAATACGAGACGAGCTGTTTTCTCACATGCAGAGTCTTCCAATTTCGTACTTTGATACTCATGCTCATGGAGATATAATGAGCCATTATACTAATGACATAGATACTCTAAGGCAGATGCTAACTCAAAGTATTCCTCATGCTTTTTCATCCTTGATAACTATAGCAGCAGTTTTCGGAGCAATGATGTATTTAAGCATAGGGCTTTCATTGTTTGTACTTGCTTTCGTATTTATAATACTGAAGCTAGTGAAGAAAATAGCAAAAAGCAGTGGCAAGTATTTTATGAAGCAGCAGCAGTCGATAGGAAGCATCAACGGGTATATTGAGGAAATGATTAAAGGACAAAAAGTAGTTAAGGTATTTTGTCACGAAGATAAGATTAAGCAAGATTTTGATATAAAAAATGAAGAGTTATGTGAGAATTCAACCTCTGCTCACAAGTATGCGAATATTTTGATGCCTATTATGAATAATCTTGGGTATATTTTATATGTATTGATTGCACTTGTAGGAGGCACAATGGCTGTGCTAGGGTTTAGTAATTTAAGCCTTACAGGATTAAAGCCACTGACTCTTGGTATGATTGCATCGTTTTTGCAGCTTTCTAGAAGCTTTATTAATCCTATAGCTCAGATCTCACAGCAGATGAATTCAGTGGTAATGGCATTGGCTGGAGCAAAAAGAGTATTTGATTTGATGGATGAAGAAAGTGAAGTAGACGATGGCTATGTTACACTTATAAATATAAAAGAGGACGAAGCTGAGCTAATAGAAACATCTGATAGAACTCAGAGATGGGCATGGAAACATCCTCATAGCGATGGAAACATCACCTACACAGAATTAAAGGGAGAAGTTCATTTTTACGATGTAGATTTTGGGTATACACAAGATAAGATGGTACTTCATGATATAACTATGTATGCAAAGCAAGGTCAAAAACTTGCACTCGTAGGAGCTACAGGAGCAGGAAAGACAACTATTACAAATCTTATTAATAGATTTTATGATATTGCTGATGGAAAGATACGCTATGATGGAATTAATATTAACAAAATCAAAAAAGCTGACTTAAGAAAATCGCTTGGGATAGTGCTTCAAGATGTAAATTTATTTACGGGAAGCGTTATGGAAAACATAAGATATGGAAGGTTAGATGCTACTGATGAGGAATGTATCAAGGCAGCAAAGCTTGCAAATGCGGACAGTTTCATAAGAATGCTTCCAAATGGATACGATACTGTGCTTTCAGGAGATGGAAATGATTTATCCCAAGGACAAAGGCAGCTTATATCTATTGCAAGAGCAGCAGTTGCAAACCCTCCAGTTATGATACTAGATGAAGCAACCTCTTCTATAGATACACGTACAGAGTCAATAGTCCAGCAAGGAATGGATTCTTTGATGCATGGAAGGACAGTGTTTGTTATTGCTCATAGGCTTTCAACTATCCAAAATTCAAAAGTGATTATGGTTATGGAGGATGGTAGAATAATAGAAAGAGGCTCTCATGAAGAACTGATTAAGCAAGCAGGTAAATACTATCAGCTTTATACGGGAGCATATGAGTTAGAATAAAAAAATTAGAAAAAGAAAGGATGATTTGATGCATTTAAGCGGACAGACACCGTTATTTAGAGCTAAGAATTTAGAGAAGTATTTGGGGATAGAAAGTATTTATCTTAAACTAGAAGGAGCCAATCCAACAGGACATAAGAATGACAGAATAGCAGAGGCGCTTTGCAAGTATGCTAAAACAAAGGGTTATGAAAAATTGTTAATACACGGCTCAGAGAGATACTACAAATCTATAATATATTTTGCTGACTACTTAGAACTAGAGTGTTATGGCCAGGTTATAAAATCAGATTTAAATATCAGTAAGAAAAAGCAATTCCAAAATATAAACTGGATTGATATAAAAATCAAAAAAAATGAAGATGAGGTAACTCAGATTGAAAATTATGCTAAGGAAAATGGAATGTTCTTACTTAGCGAGTGGGAGAAAAAACCATTTATTAGAAGCCTTGCTATCCAAAGTATAATGGAGGAAATATCTCAAAAATTAAAAAGTCCTACATCAGTATGGTCTCAGGCAAAAGGTGGATACACTGTCATGAGTCTATATCATCAGATAATGAGAAGCTGGATAGACGAAGATATTGATACAATGCCAGAGCTTCACTGTGGGGTGAGCAAGATTGTAGTTGATAAAATGTCAGATATGCCTCAAAATCAACCTAAATTTAAAGAAATATTAGAAGGCATGCAAAGTATAATGGCAAATACTGAAACTATAATCCACAGTATAGAAGAAGAAAAACTTACTGAAGCTGTTAAGCTAATCAAAAAATTAGAAAACGTTACGATATCAAAAAATGAAGCATATTCATTAGCAGCCTTTTTAGATAGTGAGCATAAAGAAGGCACACATGTAATCCTATTGAATGATGGAAGAAGTGATATAGAAATAAAAGAAATATCAAAGCTACCAGATATTGATATGGATGAGATTGTAAAATCCACTAGAGAACTTCTTCAGCCCTATCATGATAGCTACGAAGAAACCATTGATGCAGTCAAAAAAGCTGTAAAATTAGGCTATATATTTACTGCAAAAAGAAATAATAAGATTGAGGGAATATGTATAATAGTGCACATGGGATTTGAAGATTTTATCCCGACTTATCACCTTGCTTATATTGGAGTAAAAAGCGGTAATGCTGGCAGAGGTGTTGCTACCTCTCTCATAAATGCAGCTGTAGATAAAACTGGTGGGAAAATGTCTCTTCATGTTGACATACCAAACAAAAGAGCAAAAAAACTATATGAAAAAATGGGATTTGTTCATTGCTACGATAGAATGCTATATAAAGGTTAAAAGGTAAATAAAACCTATTAGATTTATTCATTAATAGTATTAATTATATCTATTTGACTTTGCTTATCTTGATATGAGACAATCAAATTGTTGCGATTACAATAAAAGGAGAGATAAGTAATGAAAAAAAGAATAGTAGCTTTAATGTTTGCATCAGTTATTTCTTTATCTATTTTAGGAGGATGTGCTAGTCAAACAACACCAGAGACTACAGAGCCAGCTCCTGCTACAGAAGAAGCAGCTCAGACAGAAACAGCCCCAGTAGAAGAAACTGAAAAACAATATATTACTCCTGAGCAAGTTAAAGATGGAATGTCTTCAACTGAAGATTATGTTTTGCTTGATCTTAGGAAAGTAGCAGATTATGAAGCAGGCCATATCAATGGAGCTGTAAGCTCGGATTTAGATTCTACTATTGCTAACAATGATGATGAAACATCGATTAGTAATATTAAAACTGCACTTACAGATGCGACAGGGTCAGAAGATGGAGCAGACAAAAAACTTGTATTACTTTGCTATTCAGGTAAAAAATACGCTGAAGCAGGACACCGTTTGTTAAATGAGATAGGCGTTGACAATTCAAGAGTATTCATACTTGAAGGTGGATATAAAGCTTGGACAGCAGCAGGAGAAGAATACGAAAATTTAATAGTAACTCAGTAAATATTTGAAAAATATATATTCATATTAATTATAAAAAATGTTGAAGTAAAGTTGCTTCAGCATTTTTTTATAGAGAAAGGAGAAATAAATGAGAGCAAGCCACGAATTTTCTCCTGTATTTGATGAAAACTCAGAAATTTTGATTTTAGGAAGTTTTCCATCAGTTAAATCAAGACAAGAAAGCTTTTTTTACGCAAATCCTCAAAATAGATTTTGGAAGCTGATGGCACAGTTGCTAAATGAATCTACTCCAAAGGATACTCAGGATAAAATTGCCATGCTAAAAAAACACAAAATTGCTTTATGGGATGTTATTGAATCCTGTGATATTGTTGGTTCAAGTGATAGCTCAATTTCAAATGTAGTTCCAGTAGATATATCACAGATACTTAGCAGGGCAAACATTATAAAGGTATATGCCAATGGTGGGAAGGCTTTTGAGCTTTATAATAAATATCTTTATCCTAAAACACAGCTAGAAATAACTAAGCTTCCTTCAACTAGCCCAGCAAATGCTGGATATTCCTTCGATAAGCTTTTATCAGAGTGGAAGAAAATCTTAGAATAATAAAATAGAATACAGTATAATTTTGCAAGACTAATTATTTTATTGTAATTTGATTTGGGTTTGATATAATTAAAAAAGTTACTAAATTTTAAATTAGGGAGGAGAGGTTTTAATGAAAAAACAGATTTTTGCTTTTGCGCTGACTGCTCTAGTAGTTGGGGGAAGTATTGTACCTTCATTTGCAGATGACAATACTATAAAGGATGCAATTCAAAGCAAGCCAGAAATGATTAAAGGATTGGATTACAACGAATATGCAGGGGCTGATGCTTATAATAATGCAGGAGATAATTTGAATTCTAAGTTTTATAAAGCTCCTGATTTTTATAACATGGTATCTGATGACCAGATTACTATAATACCAAAATTTAAAACAATGCAACAAACTACAGAATGGTCTTGTGGAAACGTGACAGCTCTTATGGTATTAGAGAATCTAGGAATAAAAGGTTTTACTGAAATGCAATTAGCAGAGATGATGGGTTCTTCTGTTGATAAGGACGTAGAGGGAGCTAAGCCTGGCTCAGCAAATAACTTTTTTGAGTATGGAACTAATGTAAAGCAGTTATATGACTTTTTCATTACTCAAAAGGATTTAAAGGTTTTAGAAACAAGCTACATAGCTAATCCTAAGGCTGAAGATTTGACATCTGAAAATGATGGTTTAAGTACAGCTGATTTTGGAAACATAAAACCTACATTTTCAAGCTCTAGTCTTTATGCGTCTGAAAACAGCGATACGACTGAGGCTTGGGTTGAAGATGCAAAGGATTCATATTTTGTAAAATGGCTGACAGGACATTTAAAAGAAGGACGTCCTATCATGGTTGAATGGGGAGATTGGGATGGACATTGGCAAGCAATAGTAGGATATGACAACAATGGAACTCCTAGCATAGGCGATGATGTTTTAGTTTTTGCAGATCCTTATGATACATCTGACCACTGGCAAGATGGATATTATTTCTATCCATTAGAGAGATGGTTTTATATGTGGCAAGATAGAAAGGTAGCACCAAAGCCTTATCAGCTTCAGCCATATATAATAGTAGATACAGTTGAAAATTAGTTAATATTTAAAATAAAAAACTTCTAGATAATATAAAATGAAACCTAAGTTAAGGACATTTTAATAATCTAGAAGTTTTTTGATATAAAAGGTTCTTGAAATAAATGAGTATTATAGATTTTTTAATTGAAAAAGTTCTTTTGTAATGTAGTTAGTTAATTTTAGTATCCTGAGTCTTTGTTCACTCTATTGACAACAGTTTTAGCAAGGTTGTTGCCAAGTATACCAAATATTAGTCCTAAAATAGAGTTTAGAGCTATCATAGAATTTGGTATTTCTAAAAATATCCCTCCTATTAAATATTTTGAAACAAGAATTGCAATCAGACCAGTATAGCCAGAGAAAAATGCACTGCTCCAAAATATTCTTTTGCTTTCAGATTTTAGATAGAATGAACTGATATAGGCTAAGAAGGTTGTAATTAAGATTGCCAAGCCCATATACATGTTTATAATGCTCATAACTAATCCAAAAACCGTTCCTATTTTAGGTAGAATATATTTCCCTTTGAGCTTGTGCTGGACGACATAAAATATAGTAGATACAAAAGGTGCTACGAAGATATATTTTATTCCAGGTAGAGGAACTACAGCAGCAATCATATAAATAGCCATACCACCTCCTATAATTATAGCAATGCTTAGTCCGATAATTGTGATTTCGTTGTTTTTTGTTTGATTATTCATAGTATCATCCTTAGTTTGATTTTATATTTTTGGAATCTACGATATATTATAATATTAAATATTGCTTTTATCCTAATAAAATTTATATTTTTTCACATATTTTAGTGGATAAATTTATAGTTAATAGCTATAATTAATTAAATTTAGTTGAGGGATGTGAAGTATATGAAAAAAGTATACAAATCTCTAGTTATTATAGTCATTGCGATTTTAATAATAGTTGGACTTAAAGTTAATTATGAAAGTAGTAAGATTGATGCTCAGATTATAGATTCAGTAAGAACCCTTATGAATTCACAGAAGCCAGATATAGAGGTTTTATCTACTTCTGATGCAGATAAATTAACAGAGTTCAAGGAAACTATTACTGCTCAGGGATATACTGATATAGAAATATCTGGATATATGCCAGATGATGAGGATAGTGTATATATACTTGGAAAAGCTAAAAATAAGGACGAAAAAATTGGAAATGGAATTTTTTATATTACTGTTAGACTGACAGAAAATCAAAATATAGAAAGTCTTATTATATCTAGTATAGTAAAAATTAGGGAAGATAAGGAAAACTTCTAGAGGGAGTTGTCTATGAAAAGATTTAAGGACCAGTTTAGAGATAATATTTTAGTTATAATGACCATATTTATAATACTAATTATCGTTCTTACGATTAGAACCTTTGACTATATGATTACGAATCAGCAGGATGATGATATACAGCAGCTGTCAGGATTTATAATGAACTCTATAGAAAATTCAGTAAGCGCAGAGGATTTAATTCAAAATTATTTAGTTGAAATTTTAGAAAATGTCACTTATCAGGTTGAAGAAGATCTGAGTGGTGTGGAGCTATCTACAATAGACGTTAATTTTTTAGAAGAGATAAAGTCTAGATACAAGTTATCAGAGGTAGCTCTTTTTAGAAAATTAGAAGACGATATTATAATTGAAACATCTACAGCAGAGCATGAGATAGGGCTTTCTACTAAAGATTGGGGTTTTTGGTATGATGCATTTTCTCAGCTTTTGGACGACAAAGAGGTCACTGTAGGAAAAGGGATATCTAAGGGTAGGTTCTGGGCAGGGCCGAGGTCTCTTGCTTATGGTCAAGATGGGTACTATATCTTTACTTATTATAAGCTCGAAAATCAGCCATATCTGCTTAATTTATACGTAGATGATATGAATGCTTTTGGCCAAGTGAAAAAAAATGATCCGAATGCTTTACTAAAAAATATTTTAGATGAAAGTGAGTTTATCCACGAAATAGCTGTTATAAATGTCGAGGCTTGGAATGATAGATTTACTGAAGAAAAAAGAGCTCATTTGCAGGATTTTACTGTAGAATATGGAGCTTATTCAGCTTTTACTGCTCATGATACCTATTATCTAAATAAGATAAATTCAATGGGGCTAAATTCGAGTATTAAAAAATCAGTCACTATTGAAGGCAAGGAATATACTAAGATTTATAAAAAGCTAAGAAATGACCAAGCAATAATTTTTTTAATAGACGATTCAGACAAGGAATATCTAAAAAGAAGAATGATTTGGATTATCTTAGGAGGACTTCTGCTTATATGCATAACAGGATTTTTCATGGTTTTTTCCTATACTAAAAGCTATAGTGAGCTTCTTAAGCTAGAGAGAAAACGACTGAAAATTGCCAATGAATATAGACACACTGTACAGATACTTCCGAGTATAATTTTAAGACTTGTAAAAAATAGAGACAATATAATTGTAAAGCACTGTGAAGGAAAAGCTTTATCAGAGCTTGGGATAGATGCTTCCTCTGCACATGACAAGCTTCTTGAAGAGGTTCTTCCAAAGGATTATTACAAGCTGGTAGTAGAAGGGATATCTCAGGCATGCAAAAATAGGGAGTATATCTTTGAGCATAGCTTTAATAAAAAAGTATATGAAAATAAAGTTCAGCTTATAGCAGATATTTCTGACGAGCATATTCAAGAGATAATTATTTTTGCTAATGACATTACAAGAATTAGAGAATCAGAAGATAAAGCTAAATATCTTGCTTATCACGATAATTTGACTGACTTGCCAAACAGACTTTGCTTTAAGGAGAGAGTTGAAGCTTTGATTAAAGAAATGGATAGACATTTTATTATGTGCTTTATCGATTTAGATGGATTTAAAGAAATCAATGACACTGCTGGTCATGATGTAGGAGACAAATTGCTCAAAGCAATGGCAGATAGGATAAGCGAATTAGCAGATAATGATGATTTTGCAGCTAGAATAGGTGGAGATGAATTTGCTTTTATATTTATGGACATAGACTCAGATAACCAAATAAAAGAAAAAGTAGATAATCTATCCAAAATTATAGCAGCTCCATTTACAATTGATGGGCAGTCCTACAGCCTTACTTCAAGTATAGGAGTAAGCAGATTTCCAAAGGACGCTCTATCTTATAATGAGCTAATTAAAAAATCTGACTTAGCTATGTACGAAATCAAAGATAATGGCAAGGATGGGTTCAAGATATTTACTTCGGAAGAAATGGTTTAATTAAAATTTAGATACCTATATCTATATCCTAATGAATTCAGCCAAGGATTGTAATAGTATTAAATTCTATTTTAAATAATAATAAAAACCCTAGAGTAGACCATGCATATATAAGTAACATGGATACTCTAGGGTTTTTTATACAACAATTCTATGGGGGATTTATCAATATTTATTGCTATAATGGGTGAGATTTTTCTTATGCATTAAGTTCAGCTAAAAGCTTTTCTAAATTTAGTCCGTGGATATCAGCTGCCATTGATAGAGGCTCGTTTTGTGCTGATGGGCATCCTAAGCATCCCATACCATTTGCCATTAAAATTTCCACTGCTTTTGGATTGTCTTTTATAATATCTGCTATTACCATTTCTTTTGTTATCATTTTACATTCCTCCATTATTAATATATGTTTAAGTTTAATATGTTATCAAAGTTATTTGTAATTACTTGTTTACTTAACGGTTGATTTGATAGTAAGTTACACCAGATTCTACTACTCTGCCATATTTCAAATTGCCAAGAGTTTCGAAGAAAGCTCTATTAAAAGCATCTCTCATTTGGTGGTGGTCTTTAGCATCTCCATTTACTTGCTCCCAGTATGCTTTGTGAAGGCATCTATCACTTTTCCACTGAAGCATATCTTGTTCATTTAAAGTAATTGCTCCAGCTTGATCACAAGGCATTCCTTCTAAAATTTGATTGTGAAGTAGCTTGTGAGCAGAATCAAGATTACCATCCCACATTTCATTTTCATTAAGCTGAATTGCTATAGTATTTGCATAGTTTTCGTATACTGAGCTAGCAATTTCAACCACTTTGTCGCCATGAAGAGCTTTTAACTCAGTCATTTTTCCTGCAAATCTAGTTTCAGCCATTTGAATTCTTTTTTGAAGCCATCCATGGATGTTTTGAGTGTCGATAGCTCCCTCTAACTGCTCGTCTGGATTAGCAGGACCATATTCCTCGTCCCAGTGCTTAATACTACCAAGGTCAATACCTGATTCTAATAATCTTGCTTCAACTGATGTCTCTATTCTTTCCTGTAATAAAATTTTTGAATGTAACCAGTGATGTATCGGTCCTAAAAATCTACTCATTTTGTCCTCCAATTTTCTTTTTCTCATATATTTGTTTTACATCTTCGATAAATTTGTCTAATCCTATTCTGTCTATTGTATTACCTAGCTTTTCGCCCATAGGTGCAATCTCGCAGTAGTAATCATATACAGCTTCAACCATCATATATGCTTCATCAGCAGTTAGATTCTCTGCGATTCTATCAGAAAGTCTAGGGTGATAACCTGCGCTTCCTCCAGCTATAACAATGAACCCTTCTTCATTAGCAAGAACTCCGATGTCTTTTGCATGAACACTAGTACAAGCATTAAGACATCCAACTACTCCAATTTTTGTTCTGTTTGGAGCAGGTGCTCCATAAAATCTTCTTTCTAATCTTAGACCTAAGGCTAAAGAATTTTGACGACTTCTTTTGCAAATTTCTCCTGGACAAATTTCTACATTTTTAACTGAATATTGACTTTTTACTGCTGGCTCAAGTCCTAAATCCTCATATGCTTTTGCAACATCATCTTCCTTTAATCCTATTAGCATTATTCTTTGACCAGAGGTTAGCTTGATAGAGCATTTGTATTTTCTTGCAACTTCAGCAAATTTTTCTAAGTTTTTTGCACTTACAAAACCGCCAGGGATACGGGGAGTAATACTATAAAGTCTTTTTCCATTTTTTATTTTTTGTAAATTTCCATATGCTACTTGTGGCATCGTAGTTCCTCCTTTAAATTACATTCATTTTCAGATTTATTAATATTATATCTGAAATTAGGTACAATTATTTTTTATGATTGATGCCCTAAATCTTATGTTCTAATCATACCCGATTATTTCACTAGGGTATGTAACATATGTTACAAAAAAATAAAAAAACTATATCTTTTTGGTATAGTTTTAAAACTAATAAAATTATACTATTAATTATTAATATGTTCAAAAGTTTTCCAATATGAATTAAACTATATATTAGTAGACCAATATGAAATGAAAAGGGCTGATTAGATGAATTTATTTTTTTCACCTATATTTTTGATTGTTTTCTGCATGATGATGGGCTCGTTTCTTGGGAATATCAGCTTTAGAAAATTTAAGCTAGGAAGCTCAATGTCTTTATTTATAGGACTTTTTATTAGCTTTTTTATAAATAAAAATAATCTAAGTGAAATTAATATTCCAAATGAGCTATTCAATGTTGTATTGATTGGATTTATAGCCTCGGTTGGCCTTAAAGCTTCAAAAAACATTAGAACTATAATTTCAACTCATGGCATAAAGTTTATTATACTTTCATTTTTTATTACGGCTGTAGGTGCAAGCTGTACTTTTTTATTTATAAAGCTATACCCTGATTTAGCATTTTCGATTATAGGAGCCTATGAAGGTGGGCTGACTAGTTCACCAGGTCTTGCAACAGCTCTTGAGATAAGCCAAAGCAAGCTTGCAGATGCATCTATAGGGCTAGGATATTCAATTGCCTATGTACCTGGAATACTAGTTGTGATGTTTTATTCATCTTGGATTGGAAAACGAAATTCCAGTGCTTTAAAAAGTAAATCAAAGCCAATAGATTCTACTATAAAATATCCTTTTCACATTTGGAAGTTTTTATTTGTAGTAGTAACTGGACTTGTAATTGGAAATTTTAAAATTAAGATTTCAAGCTTTATGGTTTTTTCTTTAGGTATAACTGGAGGAGTGCTAATTAGTGCACTTTTTTTAGGAAGCTATTTCAAATCTCTTCAATTTGAAAATACAGCTCTAGATGTGATTAGGGATATCTCTTTAAATGGATTTTTGGCTATTGTTGGTCTGGATTATGGATATACAGCTATTAACGCAGTCATGGATTCAGGGGTGGTTTTATTGATTATAGGCTTGGCTATAGCTAGCATCAGTCTAATAGCAGGGCATATTATGGGCTATTACATTTTGAAAATAGAACCTGTTTACTTAGTTGGGGGTATTTGTGGAGGAATGACAAGTACACCAGGATTAGCCTGCGCAGTAGAAGCATTTGAATCTGAAGATGTGACTCTAGGCTACGGGGCTGCTTATCCCTTTGCTCTTGTTGGGATGATACTTTGGACGAATATTCTTATTTCGCTTAGCTCATAAGAGCAAAGTTTATGTAAATATTCTTTGAAATAAATAAAAAAAATTATATAAATTTATTTGAATCTTACAAAAAAATGATATAGTAATATTTAAAGAGGAGGCTAGATAACATGTGTCAAGAAATCAAAATGAGAATTCAAAAACTAAGAGAATTAATGAAAGAAAGAGGAATAGATGCATATATTATTCCTTCAGCTGACAATCATCAAAGTGAGTATGTTGGAGAATATTTCAAAGCTCGTGAATATATGACAGGGTTTACTGGTTCTGCTGGAACAGCTATTGTCATGATGGATGAGGCTGGACTTTGGACTGATGGAAGATATTTTCTTCAAGCAGAAAATCAATTAAAAGATACTGGGATTGAGCTATATAGAATAGGAAATCCTGGAGTGCCAAGTATAGAAAAATTCCTAATAGATAAGATGCCTGAATCAGGTGTTTTGGGCTTTGATGGAAGACTTATTGCTATGAAGGAAGGCAGCAATTTTGAGCAAAAGCTAGCTGGAAAAAAAGTTAGTATCAAGTATGATGAAGATTTAGTGGATTTAATTTGGGAAAATAGACCAGAGCTTTCTAAAGAAAAAGTATTTTATTTAGAAGAAAAGTATTCAGGGGAGAGTACTACTTCAAAGCTTAAAAGAGTAAGAGAATACATGAATGCGACTTCTTCAAATTACCATATACTTACTAGCCTAGATGATATAGCGTGGTTATTTAACATAAGAGGAAATGACGTAAAGTATTCACCTTTTATTCTGAGCTACGCAATAATTGGTCTAGAGGATTCAAAATTATTTATTGATGAAAGCAAGTTAAGCGACGAAATTAAATCTATATTAGCTCATGATAAAATAGAATTAAGACCATACAATGAGATTTATGAGGCAGTAAAGGAATTTAAGGATTCAGATACCATATTATTAGATCCAAATGGAATGAACTACGCTTTATATAAAAATCTTTCTCCAGTTTCAACTAAAGCAGAAGCAACCAATCCAACTGTTTTATTTAAAGCCATGAAAAATAAAACTGAGCTTAATAATATGAGAAATGCTCAAATCAAAGACGGCGTTGCGCTTACAAAATTAATGTACTGGATAAAAAACAATTACAAGAATGAAGAAATAACAGAGCTTAGCGCTTCAGATAAGCTAGAAGAATTTAGAAAACAGCAGGATGGGTATCTATGGCAGAGCTTTGCACCAATATGTGCATTCAAAGACCATGCGGCCATGATGCATTACTCAGCAACAGAGGTAAGCAATGTAAGATTAGTGGATGGCCATTTATTCTTAATTGATACAGGTGGAAACTACTACGAAGGCTCTACAGATATCACTAGAACTATGGCTCTTGGAGAAGTATCCTCTGAGATTAAGACTCATTTTACAGCTGTAGTAAGAGGGATGATTAATTTATCTAGAGCAAAGTTTTTATACGGATGCAGAGGCTATAACCTAGATATTTTAGCTAGACAGCCTATTTGGGATATGGACTTAGATTATAAGTGTGGAACTGGTCATGGAATAGGATATCTGTTAAGCATTCATGAGGGGCCTTGTGGCTTTAGATGGTATGTAGCACCACATATAGATGACTCTAATGTTTTAGAAGAAGGTATGGTTATTACAAATGAGCCTGGTATCTATATAGATGGGTCTCATGGTATTAGAATTGAAAATGAGCTAGTGATAAGAAAAGGAACTCAAAATATTCAAGGTCAGTTTATGTATATGGAAGCGATTACATTTGTTCCTATAGATTTAGATGCAATAGATGTTAAGCTTATGAATAGAGAAGAAAGAGAATATCTAAACAACTATCACAAGATGGTTTACGAGAAGATTTCTCCTTTCCTTACAGAAGAGGAAAAAATCTGGCTGAAGGAATACACAAGAGAAATTAATCCGCATCATTAGACTATAGATAGCTTTAAGGGGGAGACAGAGTTGCTATTAATTAAAAATGCAAAGATATATACAATGAATTTAGATGTAATTGAAAAGGGAGATATCTTAGTTGAAAATGGAAAAATTAAAGAAATCAAAACAGATATTTCTTCTTGTGAATCATGCGAGATTATAGATGCTTCAGGCAAAATGGTATTCCCAGGCTTTATAGATGCTCACTGCCATATAGGAATGTGGGAGGAAGGCATAGGCTTTGAAGGTGATGACGGCAATGAAATGACCGACCCAATTACTCCACAGCTTAGAGCAATAGATGCGATTAATCCTATGGATGAAGCTTTTGAAAATGCTATCAAAGGTGGAGTGACAACAGCTGCTACAGGTCCAGGAAGTGCAAATGTAATAGGAGGAACCTTTACTGTACTTAAGCTTCATGGAAAAAGAGTAGACGATATGGTTATGATTGAAAATCTTGCTATGAAGTGCGCTTTTGGAGAAAATCCAAAGAGAGTATATGCTGAGAAAAAGGCTATGCCTACTACTAGAATGGGAACTGCTGCAAAGCTAAGAGAAACTTTAGCCATGGCGGCTGAATATAATCAGAAGAAAGAAGCAGCAAAAGAAGACTCATCAAAGATGCCTGGATATGATATGAAGCTTGAGGCTATGATACCTGTAATTAAAGGTGAAATACCTCTAAAGGCACATGCTCATAGAGCAGACGACATATTTACATCGATTAGGATAGCTAAAGAATTCAACGTAAAATTAACCTTAGAGCATTGTACAGAAGGACATTTAATTGCAGATGACCTTGCTAAAGAAGGCTATCCAGCTATTGTAGGGCCTACTTTTGGAAATAAATCTAAATTTGAGCTTCAAAATAAAAACTTTGATACACCAAAAATATTAGTTGAAGCTGGAGTGAAGATTGCAATCATGACGGATAGTCCAGTGATTCCTCTAGAGCATCTTCCTATGTGCAGTGCTCTAGCATACAAGGCTGGCCTTGATGAGATGGAAGCATTAAAAGCAATAACAATTAATCCTGCTGAGATTCTAGGTATAAATGACAGGGTTGGAAGCATAGAAGTAGGCAAAGATGCAGATTTAGTAATTTGGGATAAGCATCCATTTGATTTACAAGCCAATGTCGAGTATACTATCATTGATGGAAAGATAGTATATAAAAAATAGATTATTGAAGTTGGGTGCAAACATGAGAGATTATATAATAGTTACTGATGCAACATCAGATATTCCTAATGAAATGGCCAATGAGCTTAATGTTAAAGTTGTTCCGATGTCATTTTCTCTAGGAGAAAAAAATTATAATCATTATCCTGATTATAGAGAATTAGACATAAAAACATTCTATGACAAGCAAAGAGATGGACAAACGTCGCTTACAACCCAAATTAATGTGGCTGTATACTTAGATTTTTTTGAAGAAATAATAAAATCGGATAAGGATTTATTATATATTTCGTTTTCATCTGCTCTTAGCAGTACTTACCAGTCTTCGGTACTAGCTGCAAAAGAATTGAATGAAAAATATCCAGATTTTAAAATTATCACAATTGATTCTAAAGCAGCAACGCTAGGGGAAACTCTTTTGGTTAAAGTGGCAGCTCAAAAAAAATCAGAGGGAATGAATATCGAAGATTTGTCAAAATGGGTGGCTGAGAACCATTTAAAAGTTTGTCACTACTTTACAGTGGATGACTTAAACCATCTAAAAAGAGGCGGAAGAATGACTGCCATGACAGCTTTTATTGGAACTGCTCTAGACATTAAACCGATTCTTCATGTAAATGATGAAGGAAAACTGATTCCCCTTGATAAAGTAAGAGGAAGAAAAAAAGCTCTTAAGGTTTTATTTAACTACTTAGCTGAGCTTTCCGAAAATTTGGAGGAACAGACGATTTTTATTGGGCATGGTGATTGCATAGAGGATGCTAGATATCTAGAATCTCTTATAAAAGAAGCCTATAAAGTTAAAGAGGTAATAATTCACCCTATTGGACCTATTATAGGTTCTCATACAGGACCAGGAGCTATAACGTTGTTTTTCTTAGGAAAGCATAGATAGTTTCTTAATTAAATGCACTTGTATCAACTGTTTTTATATTGTCTTTTAGCGCCAATATAAGAGCTGCTTGATTACAAGTGCATTTTTATTATAAATAGAGCAAGATTTTTTATGCATATTTGCAATTTGTATGGTTCTAGGGATAGGATTCTTACTCTTTAATATCAGTTTGATTACAGTTTTGCTATAATGTTTACAGTGCGGTAACAACTAGAGATATTTTTGCAAAATAGTGATATAAATATAAATAAGAGATAAAAAGATACTATATTTATTTCTTAAATAAAATGTTCCTAATAGAAATGGTGAAAAAGGGGGAAGAAAAGTGAAAAAGCTAGTGAGTCTTGCTTTAGCAGCAGCTATGACATTTATGCTGACTTCGGTTAATCCTGTACCGAATTTCGCACAAGACAGTATAAATCTCGATAAACCACTTTTGATGCAATTTAACGATAAACTCAATAAGGATACAGTTTATAAAGACATAAGATTTTTAGATGAAAAAGGCAATGAAATTCCAGTATTAATCAACTTGAAAAGTGACAAAGAAGCTATAGTGATTCCTCTTTACGACATGAAGGATATAAAGGTAAGCCTAGATTCTAAATATAAGCAGTATAAAGCCTCAGCTTATGAAGGAGAAACTGTAGTAGGTGATGCGAGCAATCTTAAGAGACTTTCAGAAATGAGTCAAAGACAAAACATGGTAATGTATGACATGATGCCAGCAGCAAAAGAAGAATCAGTCATGTCTATGGATATGGGAAATGGAGCAGGTGAAGGTGATTCCTATTCTTCTACTAATGTCCAAGTTGAAGGAGTAGATGAAGCTGATATAGTTAAAACTGATGGAGAATATATCTATTACCTTAAGGACAACCAAGTTGTAATTATCAAAGCTGATAAAAACAATATGAAAAAAATGGCTACTATAGGATATCTTGAGTCAGCACTTTATCCATCTGATATCTATATAGATGAAAACTTGCTGATGGTAGTTGGAAATGCCTATAATGCAAAAGGAAGCTTTACAAAAGCAGTTATTTACGATGTAACAGATAAATCAAAGCCAGTAGTAAAAAGAGTTTTAGAGCAAGAAGGCTACTATGTATCTTCAAGAAAAAATGGAGATAATCTTCATATCATAAGCAGTCATTATGTGTATGATTATGGTGAAGGAAACCTTGTTCCAAAGGTAAAGGATTCAGCTGTATCAAGTGAGTATAAAGAAGTACAGCCATCAAAAATAATGATTTATCCTGGCTATCCTTCACAATCAATTATTGTGATTTCCAGTGCAGATATAAAGAAAAATGAGCCGAGCAAGATAGCTTCTTTTATGGGAAATGCAGATAATATCTATATGTCAAAAAATAGCTTGTATCTGACATACCAAGAAAGCCCATATTATATCATGCCTATGGTAGAGCCTAAAATAGCTCCAGATGTTAGTAGACCAATGATATGGCCTCCAGTTCCAAGAGAGACTCAAACTACAATCAAGAAATTTGCTATTAACAACACTTTAATAACTTACAGCGCTCAAAATAAAATTCAAGGTTATGTGCTAAACCAATTTTCAATGGACGAGCATAACGATTACTTCAGAATAGCATATACTAGTGATTTTAGTATGGAAAATAAAGGCTCTTCTATAGCAGTGTTTGATAAGAATATGAACAAAGCTGGAAGTATAGATAATATAGCTCCAGGTGAGAGAATATACTCTGCAAGATTTATGGGAGATAGAGCCTATATGGTTACTTTTAGAAATGTAGATCCATTCTTTGTTATGGATTTAAAAGACCCTAAAAATCCTAAAATGTTAGGTTATCTTAAAATACCTGGCTACAGCGATTACCTTCATCCATACGATGAAAATCACATTATAGGATTTGGAAAAGACACAGTTGAAATCAAAGGCAATCCTTACCAGCTAGGAATGAAAATATCTTTATTTGATGTAACAGATGTAAATAATCCAGTAGAAAAAGATATAGAAAAAATAGGAGACAGAGGTACAGAATCTGAGCTTCTTCACAACCACAAAGCCCTAATGTATGATAAATCAAGAGGCTTAATGGGATTCCCTATATCTGTAGCAAAGGTTAAGCCAGATCAAAAACAAGATCAGTGGGGATTCCCTCAGTACGGAGAACAGGTATTCCAAGGAGCTTATATCTATAATGTTTCTGCTAATAAAGGAATAGATTTAAAAGGAAGTATCACTCATATTGAAGATTACAACCCATATATGTATTCTTACGAAGACAATATCCAAAGAATAATTTATATAGGAGATACTATTTACACTCTATCAAACAACAAAGTAGTAGCTACTAACTTAAATACTATGAAGAAAATATCTGAGCTTGATTTATAAACATGCTGAATATACAGAGCAATATATTGTAACAGTATTTAGGAAAATGATGTATTTTACAATAAAATAGGTAGGATAAAAGAGTTTGAAAATCAGTATATTACTGAAATTTCAAGCTCTTTTTTGTATATTCTTACAAATCAAATAAAAATTAAGCAAAAAATAATTTCTCATACAATATCCATAAATATTATATTAACCCCGCTTGTTTTCTAACACTGCCAGTGGCAAGAATGTGGCAGAAGTGAAAGAAACTGATAGAAAGAGTGGTATTATGAGTTTATATGAAAGTGAAAGCGTTGAATTAAATGAAGCCTACACTCAAGAAGTGAAAAAGGAAGTAGTGGCATTTGCAAATACAAATGGCGGGAAAATATATATTGGTGTTCAGGATAATGGGGTAATCTTTTGAAAACAATAGATTACTTGTTCAAGATTTGACTTTTGCAAGTTTGAATAGAAAAATGGAATTGAGACAACTGGAATGGATTATGGTACAGGCATCAGTAAAATCATGAGTTGTTATTAAGGGTTGCATGTTCAACCTAAGTTTGAAAATGTTGAAGGTGCATTCCGGGTTATTCTACCCAATACACATGCAAAGGAAATAAGCGTAGAGGAAGAGAAGTATTTGCCATACTGAAGTTGTTTGAAAAGCAAAAAGAAATCACTCGTAATGATGTTGAAGAAGCACTTGGGGTGGGAACGACACATGCGGTAAATCTGATCAATGAGATTCAAGCCAAAGATTTGATAAAAAAGTGGGTAGAGGAAGATTGACGAGGTATGTGGTGAAATGAAAAAAAGTATGAACAGGCAACCAGTTACGAAACACAGGTTGAGCATTAAACAATCTTTATTCAAAAGAACCCAGAGTGGGGATTTGCTAGTATTTACACAGATGATTGCATCTCAGATACTAACACCAAAAAGAGTGAAGATTTCAACCATATGATTGAAGATTGCAACGCTGGAAAAATAGATATGATTATTACAAAGTCTATTAGCAGATCTGCAACAAATACGCTCAATTGCCTTAGATTCATCAGAGAATTGAAAGAAAAGAACATCCCAGCATTCTTTGAGAACATAAACGCTGATACCACGAGATAGGCTTAAATAGGGCATTTCAGCAGGGATATAGGCTATTTTGGTGTTTGTTTGGTGTTTAAAGATAATAAACAAAAAGACATTTTATAACACTTAAAGTATGAAAAATAATATGTATAATATCACAACAAATCAGTCTAATATAGAATACTCAACACTAAAATATAAACAGTAGTAAAAGAAATATATATATATACCTTCCTATTACAGTTTGATATAATTTAATACAAAGGCATACATTTTTATTAAACTTGAAAGGTATATATAATATGAATAATAAAGAATTTAAATATAAAATAGAAAAAGGAGTAAAACGGGATTTAATTCTTAAAGGAAATGAAGAAGAAAAATTCATTCAAAAATTTTGGGGTGGTTTTTTCGGTGTTACATTCTCAAAGCAAGGGAAATTCAAAACAACAGATTATACTTTTGCATTTTTAAAACCAGAAGACAAGTTTAGAGAAAGCTTCAATATGTATAATGAAGTTCTATTATTGTTTTCTCCATATACTGAATTCGAAAGTCGTACAATGGATTTTGTTGATAAAACACTTCAGGAATATGACAATAGACTTGACAAAGTTTGCATACTATTGGTTAGTAAAGACCAGAAAATAGATATTAAAATAAGGCAGTTAAATAATGAAAATAAAGATTCTAAAATTATAGTGCCTTTTAAATATGATGAATTTAAAAATAATGAATTGGATATAGCGATTATTGAAAATAGGTTTAGAGACTATTTTTACAGTAGGGATTTATTTGCATTGGAGTCCCCGTTGAAAGCAGATACATATTTTTATGGCAGAAAACAAATAGTTCAAAATTTTTATGATAAGTACATGACTGGTGAACAAAGTGGTTTATTTGGGTTAAGAAAAATAGGAAAAACATCAGTTTTATATGCGCTAGAAAGATTAATCAAATTAAGAGGTGGAAACAGTATTTTCTTGGACTGTCAAGATACAAAAATTCATAAGTCGAGGTGGAATGAACTACTAAATTATATTATAGAAGCTTTGATTACTAAATATAATATAAGTGATAGTAAGTTCTATGAAATTGAGCATTATACAGAAAAGGATGCTTCAAAATGTTTTGAATCAGATTTATTAAGGGTAAAAAGTCATCTTAACAATAGAAGAATTCTCTTAATTTTTGATGAAATAGAACATATAACATTTAGAACATCTTCAACAAACCATTGGGCTGAAGAAAATGATTATATTTATTTTTGGCAAACTATTAGGGCTGTATATCAAAACAATTCTTCTCTTTTTTCATTTGTTTTAGCGGGTGTTAACCCATTATGTATTGAAACCTCTATTGTAAACAATTTTGACAATCCTATTTTTTTAATGGTTAACCCAACCTATTTAGAATTATTTTCAGTTCAAGATGTAAAAGAAATGGTGCAAAATATCGGGAATTATATGGGGTTAAAATTTGATGAAGAGGTATTTACTTTATTGACAAATCATTATGGAGGGCATCCATTTTTGATAAGGCATATATGTAGCCTTATTCATAAAGAGGTAGATGGTTATTCAAGACCGTATACTGTTACAAAGTATGAGTATAATAAAAATAAAAGCCAATACGATGAGAAAATTGTTTGCTATATTGAATCAATAATTCAAGGATTAAATAAATATTATGCTCATGAATATGAATTGTTGGAAATTCTTATATTAAAGGGACATATGGAATTTGAAAAAATATGTAGAAGGTATAATAATGCAGTAGAGCATTTAACGGGGTACGGTGTGCTTAAAAAAATTAACAAAGAATATCATATAACAATTGAAGCGATTGATTTATATGTTAAGGAAAATAAAAAATATAGAGAAATACCAGACACCAAAGAGGCAATTTGGCAAGAAATAACTACGAGAAGAAATAAGTTAGAAGAGAGTTTAAGAAAAATAATTATTATGAAATTCATGTTAAGTTCTGATGAAGATGATGCAAAGAAAAAAATTATGAAAGTTATAGAAGAAAAAAGAAGAGAAAAAATGAACTTGAAAGAATTGAAAAATATCGTAAAAAACGAACTATATCTTTTGGATTTAAAGAAAATTATAGAAAAAAATTGGGTGGAATTCGAAAAAATATTCAATGACAAGAATGAGTTTTCTATATTTTTTGATTTTATTAATAAAAATAGAGTAGATGCACATTCTAAAAGTATATCTGAAAAAGATTTGGCATTGTTACAAATGAGTTTTAAATGGTTTGAGGAAAAAATAGAACCTTACGATTATTAAATACTAAAAAAAGGCACAAGCCAATTAGCTTATGCCTTTTTTTATAATATTTCAAGTAGTTTATTTCCTATTGAAGTTATTACAGGGACTACCAAAGCATTTCCCATTGTGAAATATCTAAATTTTTCAGGCATTCCGGTATCAGTCCAATTATCTGGAAAACCATTCAGCCCTTCAGCTTCAACAGGCGTAAGTAATCTAAGCTTTTTAGTTTTAAAATCTTCTATAACATGGGTACTTCTATTCACGCTGGTTTCACTTGTAAGCATTGTTCTTGCGGGTAAATCTAATCTGTCTGAAAAAGCCATACTTCCTTCAGAATAATAATATTCTTCGCCATTTGGTTTAACTCTAGGTACTTTTTTAGAATCTTTCAGATAGGTCCATTTTTCTAAAGAACAATTTAAAAAATATTTTGAATCCACGTCATCTTTTAGCTGTATATCTCCTAAAGTTTTTGGATTAACAGTTGTTGGAGTCATTTCTTCACTATAGAAAATTCCATTAAACATAACTCCTGAATTAAAAAATGAGGAAGCAAATTCATTTGAAAAATCGGCCAAATCTTTAAATTCTTCTTTTCCAATATAGCCTGAAGCTATTTTTTTCTTGTTATGAACATCTTCAACTGGAAAGGCAGAGGCAAAAAATCCATATTTATTAATCCAGCTATAATATTTATCATCTTCAGTAGTTTTCACATGTGCAGTTAAGTTTTCATATATAGTCTGATCTTTTCTATATGCAAATATAAAAATTCTTCTTCTTTAGTGAGTTACCATATTCAGCAGCATTTATAACTCGCGATTCTACAGCATATCCTAAATCATTAAGGCATCTAAGAATAACTCCAAAATCACGTCCTCTTTGAGATGTAGGTGATTTCAATAATCTATCCACATTCTCTAAAAGTATAAATTGGTGTTAGTATAATATTGTAGACACATAAAGCCGAACACATTAAAATTAATTAAAGAAGGATGTGTTTATAATGGCAAGAGGTCAAAAACAATATACAGAAGAATTCAAAAATACAATAGTAGAGCTATATAATTCTGGTAATAGCTTAGCAGAGTTAAGTAGTGAATATGCCCTATCAAAGTCAACAATAGCTGGATGGATAAAGAAAAACAAGCCAATAGTTGCGGATAAAGGAAAAACAATAACAGATGTAGATTATCAAGCAGTATTAAAGAAAATAGCAAGACTTGAAGAGGAAAATGAAATATTAAAAAAAGCTATGGGCATATTCGCAAGGAAGTAAGTACTGTATTTGAATTCATTACTAACAATAAGAAATATCATGATATTAAGCTTATGTGCAAGGTTTTAAAAGTATCTAGAAGCTCCTATTATAAATTTCTAAATAAAAAACCCAGTAATAGAGAACTAGAGAATGTAAAGATAGAGAAAGAAATCATAAATATCTACAAAGCCAGCAAAAATCGTTATGGAGCTGTTAAAATACATGAATCTCTAAAAACATTGGGGATAAATATTAGTATAAAGAGAACACAATGATTGATGAAAAAATTAGGGATAAAGTCAATAATAATAAAAAAATATAGACCTACAACATCAAAGAGCAAAATAAAAGAACAAGAAAACGTTTTAAAAAGAGACTTTAAAGCTACTACTATTAATGAAAAATGGGTAACTGTATATGTTAACCTAAAAGTACCCCAAAATATAATTGAAATATCCCCTAGAGGAAATTTAAAATATCCCTATGACAAATCATAGGGAGGCTTGGGGATGATAAGCTTAATGGATAAGCAGGAAATAATTTTATCTCATTTTAGGGAAGGTAAATCTCAATGGCAAATTCATAGAGATACAGGATTTGACAGAAAGACAATTCGCAAATATATAAATGATTATGAATTGAAAAAGCGTAAGCTTTTATCATCTGATGAAGATGATATGGCCTTGATAGAGGATTTAACAGCTACTCCCAAATATGATATTAGTAATAGAGTTAAAAGAAAATTATCTGATGAAATAATTCAAAAGATTAATTTTTACCTAGAGGAAAATAATATTAAGAGAGAAACTGGAAGGAGCAAGCAACAAAAGAAAAAGATTGATATTTATGAATGTTTGATTGAAGAAGGTTATGATATTAGTTATCCTACTGTTTCAAACTATATAAAAACTACTTTGGATTCTTCTAAAGAAGCTTTCATAAGGCAAGAATATCAATTAGGAGAAATATGTGAGTTTGACTGGGGAAATGTAAATTTAATAATAGCTGGTAAAGCAAGGAGTGTTCAAATGGCAGCTTTTTCTTCAGCTAAGTCAAATTATCGTTTTGCATATTTGTATCATAATCAAAAGATGGAGAGCTTTTTAGATGCTCATGTCAAGTTTTTTAATAAAGTTGGTGGTGTTTACAAGGTTGTAGTTTATGACAATATGAAGGTGGCTGTAAAAAAGTTCGTTAATAAAAATGAGAAATATCCTACGGATGATTTACTTAAACTTTCTTTGCATTATGGTTTTAAATATAGGTTTTGCAATGTTTGTAAAGGTAATGAAAAGGGCCATGTAGAAAGGAGTATTGAGTATATAAGAAGAAAGGCTTTTAGTAAGAAAGATACTTTTGATTCTATTAAGGAAGCAAATGAATATTTAGCTAGCGAGTTAGCTAAGTTAAACGATAGAGTTTCTAAAGAGTTTAATAAAAGTCCGAAGGACATTTTACTAGAGGAATTATCTTTTCTACTTCCAATCATGCCAAGTTATGATATAGCTAGAACTATTGAACTTAGAGTAAGCAAGTACTCTACTATAAGTGTTGATGAAAATAAATATTCTGTACCTGATTGTTTAGTTGGTAAGTTTGTTTTTACTAAAATTTATCCTGAGAAAATATGCATCTATTACAGGAATAATTTGGTTGCAGAGCACAGTAGAAGTTATCTTGTACATGATTGGTGCATTAAGATTGACCATTATATAAATACCATAAAAAAGAAGCCTGGGTCTCTTCATTCTAGCACTGCAATGCAACAAATGAATCCCACGCTCCAAACAATCTACAATAAGTATTATACAGAAAATCCTAAGAATTTCATAGAGCTTCTTGAATTAATTAGTGAACATGGATTGAATAAAATTCAAAATGTTATTTATGAGTTAGAGAATTTGAATCCAATTTCGATTAATACTGAGAAGGTTAAAATGCTTTGCAATAGAAATATAGATGAAAAGATTACTATTAAAGAAAGGTCTACTAAGATTGAGCAGTATTCTAGACAAATTCTAAGTTCTTATGCAGATATTTTAAATAACTCATCTGTAGCCTTTCAAGAGGAGGCTAAAATTATATGAGTAAAGAATTTGATGAAAAAATATTTTGTCTTGCAAAGGAACTAAAGCTACCATATACTTCTAAATTTTTTAAAGATGATATATCTCAGGCAAATACAGAAAGTAAAAGTTATGAAAGTTTTTTATTTGATATTTTAGAAAAAGAGTATGATCTAAGAAAGGAAAATGCAATAAAGAATAAAATCAGAAATGCTAAATTCCCATATAAAAAATATATAGAGGATTTAATAATCGATGATTTGCCTAGTGATGCAAAAAATAAAGTTACAGCATTTTCTTCTCTTGATTTTGTTGAAAAAGGTCAAAATATTATTCTTGCAGGTAACCCAGGTACGGGAAAGTCTCATATTGCAATAGGTTTAGGGATTAAAGCCTGCGTAGCAGGATACTCGGTTTTATTTACTACTATTCCTCTTCTTGTTAATGAGTTAAAAGAATCTAGATCAAATAAGACTCTTCGTACTTTTGAGCACAGATTCCAAAAGTAAGATTTGGTAATAGCAGATGAACTAGGCTATATTTCTTTTGACAAAGAAGCTTCTGAGCTCCTATTTACTTATCTTTCTTTAAGAGCTGGGAGAAAATCAACAATCATTACTACTAATTTATCTTTTGAAAGGTGGGAAGAAATATTTAAGGATTCAGTAATGACAGCTGCTATGATTGATAGATTAACTCATAAATCTTTTATAGTAAATATGAATGGAAATTCTTATAGGCTAAAAGAAACAAAACTTTGGTTATCAGAGCAATAATTTTTTTATCCTCTAGAGGATTTTTCAATTAGAAAATAGAGGATTATTCAATTGACAAATACACCTCATTAAAAAAGGAAGAAGTTCATCTTGTTAAATATTTTGATTATGATGTCCCAAGATTTGCTATATTTGAGTATATAGAATCTTGGTATAACATAAAAAGGATACATAGTAGTATTGGATATTTAACCCCACAAAAATGTGAAGATTTAGCTAGAAAAATTGCATAAAAAGTTCAACTTTTTGTGTCTAATATATTGACATAGATCCACCTTTGCTTTAGGAGGGACAACTTTTCGCAAAATTAACATTAATGCGTATTAGTATCATTTTTCTATCAAAACACATCTTGGTGATGTAAATCCAAAAGAAGATGAAGCAAGCCAAACTATTTATTTTGAGAGGTATTATGTTTTATTATAATAAAGAGCATAAAACTCGAGAGTATTATAAAATGATTGAAATAAACTGAAATATCTTTAAATCTAAATTTAATGGTAAAGAACAAATAACACTTGAAAATACAATATATTCAATATATATCTTATAAAAGAAAGAGGTGCCTTTGAATGATAAAAAAATATGTAGCTCCCTATAACAAGAGTCATAGGGATTATTTTACAATACTACCTTTTGAGCGTAAAGTTATCTCCAAACTAGAGAATATATTTAGTCGAGAAAAAGGAATATTTGTCCTTTATGGAAACCACGGAGTTGGAAAATCAAGTTTAAAAAATTATACTATTGAAAATATTAGGAGCAAAAAACTATGTGTAATTATAAACATACCTTTTTATAATAGTAATAAAGATTTACTAAGAGAAATCTTAATTCAATTACCTATAGGAATAAAGACGGAGATGGATCGGATAAAAAATGATATAGAAAATATTATTTTACCAAAATCACAATTAATTTCTTTAAATGTTTTTAACCAAGATGAGGAAATACAAGTAGAAGAATCTCAAAATAATTATTTACGTAATTATATATTTATGAGTTCAAAGATATCCAATATAAAAAAACTATATATAAGAACAAAAGAGTCCCTAAGAGACTTGCCAGAACATATTAATTTTGAAAATGATATATTCAATCATTTGCTTAATGAAATTGATAAACTTGAAAATCATATTAAAGATTATAAAGATTATCACTGTAAGAAAGAAACAATAAAAGAAAGAATTATAAATAAAATCGGAATAAAGCCTAAAAAATGTTTAGAGTTAAAAGAACTAGAAAAACGGATATTAAATATAGAAAAAAAAATAAATAAACTAGATGTTTTAAATGAAAACATGTTAGAATTAAATGAGTTTTTCAAGCTTGCCATGGATCAATTGAAACAGTTTGATTTAGAGATAACTAATATTACTTATTACATTAATGAAACCACATCAAATATTTCTGCAGATAGCTCTATAGATATGGAGGCAAAGTTACATTTTTTAACTGCTAAAATTGGATTAGAATCATCGGATAGTTTAAATGATAAATTTTCAACATCCGAGGAAGTAAAAGGAATAGTTACAGAGGAAATAAAAGAAAAACAGCTAATGAGATTGTTAAAAAGCATGTCAGATACCTTTAATATTTCTATTATTATAGATGAATTAGACAAGTATCCTATGAATGAAGTAATTGAACTTATAAATCAAAATAAACGTTTGTTTTTAGATTGCAATATTACAACATTATTAATTACAGATATTTACTCAGGAATTTTTATTGAAGAGAATTCTGATTATATCCATAAAGATCAAATGATTCTTGTAAGAAGTCTAAATCTTGTTGATTTTATTGCAAGAAGTAGAAGTAAAGGAATACATTTCGGTAATGATTTTTTTGAGATTTTAGACCTATATTATAGTGTTAAAATGAATAATAGAGGACTTGTTGTTAACAAAAAAATAAATGACTCAAATAGTACCCCTAAAGGCTTTATTTTTTACTCTTTCATGAATTCAAATTTTTATAAAAATTTGAAAAGTGATCATAAAGAAATTTTTCTAAATTTTTATTGGGAACTAATTGAGCTTTTAGACCACGTAGAGAAAATAAGTATTGATGAATATGATGAATTTGTAAATTGCTTTTTAAATAGAAACAAGATTAAATCTCTACAAATCACAATTAATTTTAATAGACTAAAAGAATTGTTTGAAGAACAGAACTTAGAGATTTATTATAACTTTTTAGATTTTTCTGATTACGAATTTAACTTTAGTCTTCACTCAAAGTATCAGAATAAAATTCATGACTTTTTAACTGATTTTGCTTCGAAGATGAATTTTTATTCAAATAACACTGAGAAATACTTTTTAAATATTCAAGATTATAAATTTGTGAATGGAGAAAAGACTCATATTAATAATAATTATTTAAAAAATGAATTTACTAAACTTCTTGAAGAAAACGAATGTTCTGATGAAGACTTTGTTAAATCGCTTATTCAAATCTATAAATCAAGTTCAGAGAAGTATATAGGTAGAAAAGAATGGAGATATGCCAACAAAGAACTTTACAATCCAAACTATGGCATTGATGATGCAATGAAAGTTGTTAAACGTGAAAATGTAATGGGAATTATTTTATTTTATCCATATAATAATAAAATAAATGCAAGACCATATGAAAAACCATTACAAAATGGGATAATTGTTACAGGAAATGATTTTGAAGAAATTGTACTTTTTCCTTATGTTGGATATGTTGGACTGCACTCTCATAAGCCTTATAGGATGAATGAATTCAAAGAATTTATTACTGAAGAAGGAATTAAAAAAGTATATGAGGTTAAAGAAGAAGTTAATAAACACGACAGCTTACAATCAAAATGGTCAAATTGTTTTGATGGAAGTGATGAGAAGAATAAAGAAAAAATCTTAGAGATTTGCTCACAAAAAATGGATAAATGGTTGGGTGAGCTTGATAAATTAGGTTAAATGTTTATAGTTATACTATTACTGGTATTGTACATTTTTCTAGTGGATGTGTAACAATGTTATTATCTCTTGTGTTTGTAAGCATAGCTAAGAGACATATTATATTTAAGATGAATTAGGAAGCATTGATATTGCTCTTAGATATTTGCATAAAATAGAAGAAACTGTAAATCGTTTACAGAATTTTCCTAATTCAAGAAGCGTACAGAGATAATTTATTTAGAGAAAGCAAGGGTATAGAGTATTAATTTTATAAAGACATCTTGTGTTTTTAAAGTAATGATGAATATAAGATAGTTATTATATCTGCTATAGTTCATGGAAAAAGAGAATATGAAAATTTAATATAGATAGACTATTAAATTTTATACTCTATAGCCTTAACTGTAAATTTTTTCTATATTCATTGTAACTTTATAAATAGAGAAAGATAAGTGATACGAAAACTAGTATTATAATAAATAAAGCATAGATAAAAAACTTACCGCCAATGGGATACCAGCTCTCTGCGACATCTTTATTTACCTTTCAAGGAACCTAGAGAAGATATCATTGCTATCGAAAAAATAAAGAAGTTCACTAGTGAAGGCTTATAATAAGCCTTCACTAGATTTTAGAATAAAAAAGAAAAGCTGAAAATCTATTTAACAAATGCAGCCGCAACCTTGCATTCGACTATTTCTACTCTTTGCCACACGTTATTTATTATGTAAGGCTCTACTTTTAGCCAAGCATCTAACTGCTCTCTTGAAGCAAATTCTACAACCATCATTGAGCCTTTCATATTTCCGCTTTCATCTAGAAGTGCAGCAGCATATAGGTCATGACCCTTTTCTATCATTTCATCTACCATGTTAAGATGGGCTTCTCTAGCATTCATTCTGCGTTCTAGGGCTTTATCATCATTTCCATCATATCCAGTTACTATAAATTGCATATTTTACCCTCCCGTAAGTACTGTTTTAATATATTATACCTCAACTTATTTGATAGGGATATAGTATGAAAATTTCGAACTTGAGCATGAAAAGTTAAACTGATGAAAAAATTGAGCGAAATCTACTATTATATGATATAATATTTAGGCTAATACATAACAATCTATGGAGGTAGAGCCATGAAAAAGCATATAAAGACGCTTTCAAAAGATACACTTAAGAAGAGCGCAGCTAAAGGCGGATGTGGCGAGTGCCAAACTTCATGCCAATCTGCATGTAAAACTTCATGTACGGTAGCTAACCAAGAGTGCGAAAGAGAAGGCAGATAGTAAGTGTAAGTTTTGTGAGAGGGAATCAAAGCAATCGGGCTTTATTCCCTTTTCTCATGTGAAATTCTAGGAGGAATTAAATTGATACATAAGTTTTCGATGAACGACTTAAATATAGTAGTAGATGTAAATGGAGGAGCAGTTCACGTTGTAGATGAAATTACTTTTGACGTGCTGGATTATTATGAACTTAATGATGCAGAAAAAATTGCGAAAAAGCTTCCAAAGTATACTCTAGATGAGATAAAAGAAACCTTTGATGAAATAAAAAGTTTAGTTGAAGATGGGCTTTTATATTCGCCTGATAACTATCTTGATATAGATGCGTTTAAAAATAGAGAACCTGTGGTTAAAGCTATGTGTCTTCATATAGCTCATGACTGTAACTTGAAATGCAAATACTGCTTTGCATCTCAGGGAGACTTTGGTGGAGCTAAATCCATTATGAGTTTTGAAGTAGGAAAAAAAGCTTTAGAGTACTTAGTTGATAATTCTGGAAGCAGAAAAAATCTAGAGGTGGATTTCTTTGGTGGAGAGCCACTTATGAATTTTGAAGTAGTAAAGCAGCTAGTTGAGTATGGCAATGAGCTAGCAAAAGAAAAAGGAAAGAATTTTAGATTCACAATCACTACAAACGGAGTTCTATTAGATGATGAGATTATAGACTATGTAAACGAGCATATGCACAATGTGGTACTGAGCTTGGATGGAAGAAAGTCTATCAATGATGATATGAGACCGACTTTAAACGATAAAGGCAGCTATGATATTATCGTTCCGAAGTTTCAGAAGCTGATTGAAAAACGAAAAGACAAGTACTATTATGTAAGAGGCACTTTTACTAGAGATAATATGGATTTTAGCAAAGATGTTCTTCACTTTAAGGACTTAGGCTTTGATTTGACATCAGTAGAACCAGTAGTAGGAGATGAATCTAATCCTTACGCACTTAGAGAAGAGGATCTGCCTAAAATCTTAGATGAATATGAAAAGCTAGCTGTAGAATATTCAAAAATGAGAGTTAATAATGAGCCTTTTAGATTCTTCCACTTTATGGTTGATTTATCTCAGGGACCTTGTGTTATAAAGAGAATGACGGGCTGTGGAGCAGGTAATGAATATCTTGCTATTACACCTGAGGGAGACATCTACCCATGTCATCAATTTGTAGGGCAAGAAGAATTTAAGATGGGAAATGTAATGGCAGATAAGGTTGAGCTTCCTAAAGAAATGCAAGAAACCTTTAAAGAGGCGCATATCTATGCCAAAGATGAATGTTCAAAATGCTGGGCAAAGTTTTACTGCTCAGGAGGATGCCATGCAAATGCATTTAATTTCAACAACGATATATTAAAGCCTTACGACCTTGGTTGTCAGATGCAAAGAAAAAGACTAGAGTGTGCTCTTATGGTCGAAGCTAGCGTGATGATGAATCAAGATGAATTGGAGCCATTAGTATGATAAATTTTGACAGAGTCCCTATAATTAAGGGACTCGAATTTTATAAAAACCAAAATAATACAGCTTTTCATATGCCTGGACATAAGCAAAACCAAAGGATATTTGAAGAACTGGAGTTTTTAAAAGCCAATGTTTATAGCTATGATTTGACAGAGGTTCCTGGGACTGACAATTTATATGAAGCTGAAGAGATGATAAAAGATGCTCAGGTTCTTTTAGCAGAAGCTATGGGAAGCAAAAAAAGCTACATGCTTGTAAATGGCAGTACCTGTGGTATTTACAGTATGATACTAGGGCTACTTAATAAAAATGATAAGATTATAGTTCAAAGAAACTGTCATAAATCAGTTTTTACAGCTATTTATTTAGGAAACCTGAGTAGCATATATGTTTATCCTAAGGTGATAAATGATTTTGATATTGCCTCTACTGTTGATGCCAATGATTTAGCTGAGGTTATTAAGGAAAATAAAGATGCAAAAGCTGTAGTAATTACTTCACCTACTTATTATGGAACCTGTGCATATATAAAGGAAATATCAAATCTATGCAAGGAAAATAATATGCTACTGCTCGTAGATGAGGCACATGGAGCTCACTTTAATTTTAGCTCACTACTTCCTGAGACTGCCATTAGTTTAGGTGCTGATATTGCAGTAACCAGCTTTCATAAAACTCTGCCAGCCCTTACCCAGACAGCGGTACTTAATTTATCACATAGCCTATCTGATGCTCAAATAGAAAAGATAGAGTCAAAGCTTCAGATGTTTCAATCAAGCAGTCCATCTTATCTTTTTTTAGCGTCAATAGATATGGCTAGATATATAATGGAAACTAAAGGTGAAATGCTCACGAGGGAGCTAAAGGCAAATATAGATAAGGTAAAAGAAGCTCTTTCTGACATCAGAGGGATAAGAGTTTTAGATGAAACCCATCTAGAAAATGAAAGCTATGATTTTACTAGGCTTGTTATAAATACTCCTCTTAGGGGTAATTACTTGGCTGAGCTTTTAAGGAGTAAGTATAATATTCAAGTGGAAATGGCAGATTTTAATAATATAGTTTTAATTGGAACTATAGCAGATACTAGCATCATGTATGAAAACTTAGTAAAGGCATTAAAGGATATTTTTGCAGATTCAAATTATGAGGCACAACTAAATGCTCATATAAATGAAGCTAGAAAAGATAGTAACTTAATTAACATAAATAGCTATAAGCTGATGCCAAAGCCTAAGACTATACTCAATTGGCATGAAGCAGAAGAGCTAGAGAGAGAGCTTGTTGAGCTGGATGATTCTATTGGAAGAGTATCTGCAGAATCGCTTGTACCCTATCCTCCAGGAGTGCCACTTGTATTACCTGGAGAAGAGATAACTAGTGAGATAATCACTTATATCAATGCTATAAAGTCAGATAGTCTTAAGCTTACAAAAAGCTTATCTTCCAAGGAAGCAGATAAAATATACGTAATAAAGATTTAAGATGAAAGGGGAGGATTACGATTAGCAAATCGTTATTTATAGCGGAAAAACCTAGTGTTGCACTTGAATTTGCAAAGACTCTAGGCATAAAAGGGAATAAAAGAGATGGCTATATCGAATCTTCTGATGCAATTGTTACTTGGTGTATAGGACATCTTGTGACCATGAGCTATCCTGAAAAATACGATATAAAGTACAAGGCTTGGAGACTTCATGACTTACCTTTTTTACCTGAAGAATATAAGTATGAAATCATTGCAAATGTTCAAAAACAGTTTGATATTATAAAAGAGCAGATGAATAGAGATGATGTGACTACTATATATGTATGTACTGACTCTGGAAGAGAGGGAGAGTATATATATAGACTGGTAGACATGATGGTGGATGCAAAATCAAAAGAGAAAAAGAGAGTCTGGATTGATTCCCAAACTGAAGATGAAATCAAAAAAGGTGTAAAAAATGCAAAGCCTCTAGAAGCCTATGACAACCTAGCTGATTCAGCATTTCTTCGTGCAAAAGAAGATTATCTTATGGGAATAAATTTCTCTAGACTTCTTACCTTATGCTATGGAAGAACTCTTGCTAAAAAGCTAGAAAAGGATCACATAGTCATAGCAGTTGGTCGTGTTATGACCTGCGTTTTAGGGATGATTGTAAATAGAGAAAGAGAAATAAGAGATTTTGTTAAGCTTCCATATTATAAGATTCAAGCTCTATTTGAATTTGAAGGCTCTATAGATTACGATGCTGAGTGGAAAGCTGTAGAAGGCTCTAAATATCACCTTTCAAATCAAATCTATAAGGAAGTTGGATTTACGGACAAAGCTTTGGCTGAAACCTTTGTAAATGAACTAAAAACCTCTAAAGAAAAGCCTGTAATTGAAGATGTTAAGAAAAAGAAGGAAACTAAAAATCCTCCTCTTTTATACAATCTTGCAGAGCTACAAAATGAGCTTTCTAAAAAGCTAAAGCAAAGTCCTGACCAGACACTAAAGATTGCCCAGAATCTTTATGAAAAAAAGCTCATTACTTATCCTAGAACAGATGCAAGAGTTCTATCAACTGCGGTTTGCAAGGAAATCCTTTCAAATTTAAAAGGTCTAACTCAGCTAGATAAAGTAGCATCACTAGATGAAAAGGATAAGACGCTGCCAGAGTATGCTTTAGAGGTTATTAATAGTAACAAACATAAGGGCCTTGAAAAAACCAAATATGTAAATGATAAAGCTATAACTGACCACTACGCTATAATTCCGACGGGTCAAGGTTTATCAACCTACAATAAGCTTCCAGGAATTGAAAAAGAAGTATACATACTTATAGTAAGGAGATTTTTGGCTATATTTTTTCCTCCTGCAATATACAATCAACTTTCGATTACAACAAAGCTTGAAGATGAAAGATTTTTTTCTACTTCAAAAGTATGTACCTCTGAAGGTTTTCAAGTGATTTTAAACGATGAAAAGAAAGAAGACGATTCAAAGCAGGATAAGGCTGAGATTTTGAAAAAGCTAAAAAAAGGTCAAACTGTTTTAGTTAAAGAGCTGGACATCAAGGAATCGGAAACGACTCCGCCAAAGAGATATAACTCAGGTTCAATTATTCTTGCTATGGAAAATGCAGGAAAGCTAATCGAAGATGATGAGCTAAGAGAGCAAATCAAAGGAAGTGGAATAGGAACTAGTGCTACTAGAGCAGAGATATTGAGTAAGCTGGAAAAAATAGATTATATTTCGCTCAATAAGAAAACCCAAATTCTAACCCCAACAACTTTAGGAGAATCAATCTACGACGTAGTTGCTGGCTCAATCCCTTCACTACTTAGACCAGAGCTCACAGCTAGCTGGGAAAAAGGGCTATCTATGATAGCTTCTGGTGACATAAAAAATGATGAGTACATGAAAAAATTAGAGAGCTATATCCAGAAAAATACTAGTAGAGTTTTGACTCTTACAAAAAATACTAATGTTAAAAATAAAGCATCTGAGATAGATAAAACTCCATTAGGAAGCTGTCCACTTTGCAAGGATGGTAAAATAAAAGAAAATTCAAAAGCGTATTTTTGTACTAACTGGAAACAAAGCTGCAATTTTACTCTTTGGAAGAATTCCCTGCCTGAGCTTAAAGAGGATATATCTAGGGATTTGGTAAAAGAGCTTTTAGCTTCAGACAAAAACAGCATCAAAGTCCACACTTCTGAAAATAAGGATATTCATATTAAGTTCAAAGAAAGCGGTAATGGAGAACTTGAAATCACAAAAAGCCACTAAATTTAGTGGCTTTTTATATGATAGTTTAACCCCCGCCAACAGGTGGGAAAAGAGCAAGCACATCATCAGACTTAAGCACAGCATCAAAATTAGTTCCTCTTCCATTTATCATTATTATTGCTACATCTTGCAGAGGAATTCCGAGGCTTTCAATTATTTCTTTGACAGTAGTATCTGAACTTACGTCCATATCCATTATTTTTTCTCTATTTTCTCTTAGGTTTGCAAAGAGCTTAACAGTGATTTGCATAATTTCCTCCTAAATCATATCTAGGTGTCTTTCTTGAGTTTAAAATTTGCTTCATTGCCTTGATTTTTTCCATAAAAGCCTAAAGCAATCCTATAAGGGCCAGGACATCCAGGTGGCAGAAAAGCTACGCGGTCTCCAGGATTGATTATATAATCTACCTGCTGAACAAAACCGTTTACAAAAATTACTTCGATATCGTCTCGCTTGATTTCTAGCTGTTTAGAGAGTTCCAAACCGCTTATAGGGCCATCGATTTCGAGAAATACAGGCATGGTTCCAAATTTCTTTTTTAAAAAGGCATCAAGTTGTAAAAAACCTCTTAGTTCTATTGTTTTATTTGAGTTTTCCATCATTTTGCCTCCTGTATTAACATCTGTTAAATATGAAAAGCCGAACCTATGTCCGACTTTTCAGCATTTTTTACAATTAGAACTTCATAACTTCATCGATTTCTTCAGGGCTGAAATCCCAAACTACATTATGTGGTGCTATAGGTTCATATTCCATAAATTCTGGCAATCTATCATGTGAATTTGTAAAGCCAGCACGTTTATTAAAGTCTCTTTCAACGCGAAGAACATTCTTTCCTAGCTCATCTACGTCATCAGAAGTTAAGCTAAGGCCGTATTGAGCATTTATCATATCTATTAGAGCTTGATAGCCAGCTGGGCTGTCTGCTATACCAAAGTATACAAATAGACACATTCCAGTACTGTCAATTGCAGCTGTACCGATTTGCATAGCACGTGCATACTCTATTTGACCTTCTTTTTTAAGAGGATCTATGTCTGCTCCGACTTTTAGGATGTTTCCTGAGATACAGTATCCTGCAGTGTGGTCTGCGCCCATAGTAGTAGTAGCATATGTTAAGCCGATACCCTTGATAGCACGTGGATCATACGCTGGGATTGCTTGGTCTTTTACTACTGGAACACGATATAGTCCGCAAACTTTTCCAACTATAGATGTTCCTCCTGCTATGATTCTAGCAAGTGGAGTAGGATTAGCCATATCTTTAACTATTTCAAGAACTTTTTCTCCATCGCCCCAAGGAATTAATCCGCCTTCCATTGCAGTAGCAACAGCAACAGCAACTTCTATACTGTCAACTCCTACATCATCCATAGCGCGGTCTATATATGCGATAGTATCGAAATCTTTGATACCAGCATCAGCGCCTAGTCCCCAAATAGTTTCATATTCAAAACCACTTGTGATGTATTTACCTTGTTTATCAGGATACCACTGAGAACAACGAATAACGCATCCTTTATGACATCCGTGTGAAACTTTTCCATCTCCACCACGCTCAGTGATAGTTGCATTTAGAGTTTCTCCAGAGAAATTGTCATTGTGGTCTATTCTTCCACCAGTGAAGTTGTTTGCTGGAAGTCCGCCTGCTTCATTAATAATATTAACTAATACATCTGTACCATAAAGTGCAAGACCTTGGCCTGCAACTGGATGGTCTAATAGAGCCTTTGCAAAAACCTTAGAAGCAGCAGCGAAAGCTTCTGGGTCAGCTACTGGTACTTTGCTTGCTCCAGTTTCATCTATGATTATAGCCTTTACATTTTTAGAACCAAGTACTGCTCCTAGTCCACCTCTACCAGCACTTCTAATATTACCTTCAGGGTCTTTGAAAGAAATATTTGCAGATGGAAGTCTGTGCTCACCAGCAGGTCCTATAATTGCAATTCCAACGTGAGAACCATATTTTTCGCCTAGTATACGAATAGCATCATAGTTTCCGCAACCGCCTAAAATTTCAGCTGGAGCAGGCTCGATAGTAACGCCGTTCATATCTAATTTAATTACATAAAACTTATCGTCGCTTGGTTTGCCTTCGATTACAAATGCTTTAATTCCCATTTTAGCTAGCATTTGAGAAGAAGAACCTCCAGTATTTGATTCTTTAATAGTTCCAGTTAGTGGACTTTTAGCTCCTACAGACATACGACCAGAGTTTGGTGCAGATGTTCCGCTAAGTAGACCTGGAGCGAAGATTATTTTGTTGTTTTTTCCAAGTGCATGACATGTTGGGATAACTTCGTCATTTACAAAGCTAGAAGTAAGTGCTCTACCACCTAGTCCAGCATATTTTTCTGGCACATCTGTAATTTCGTGTTTTAGAGTAGCCATGTCAATTCTAATAAATTTTTGCATGAAAAAACCTCCTTCTAAATTTGGTTTAGGTATAATCGTAGCAGATTATACAGGATAACAGTGAAATTCAGTGTTAACCCCATCCTTTCCAAATAGCGGGAGGCAGCGTAGTTTCCTACTCTACCCATTGGCCAACCTTCATGGCATATATTTCAATACTTTAGAATAGTTAGCTCGGATAAGTTTGATTATTCTGATTATTTTTATATTATCACAAAAGCGACGATTTGTCTATTTTTGATTCCTCATTAAGGTTTACAATTAAAATGTTTATACTTTGTTAAATTTATGCTATATTATTTTTATACAGTTTTTCTTAATAAATATTCTCATTAAGGATTAGTAAAGGGAATGGGGGATGTAAGATGCAGAGTGTTTTGACTACCTGTCCATACTGTGGCTCGGGTTGTACTTTTTATCTTAACGTTAAAGATGGAGAGATAGTTAGTGTAACTCCGAATGAAAAAAATGCAGTAAATGGGGGAAAGCTTTGTTCAAAAGGACATTTTGGTTTTGACTTTGTACATCACAAAGACAGACTAAAAAATCCAATGATAAGAAGGAACGAAAAGCTAGAGGAAGTATCTTGGGAAGAAGCTTTTGAATTTATAACTTCAAAGCTAAAATCAACCATAAAAGACCATGGACCAGACAGTATAGCTTCATTTAGCTCGGCGAGATGCACTAATGAAGAAAACTATTTAATGCAGAAATTAATGAGAGCAGCTATTGGGACTAATAATATTGACCACTGCGCTAGACTCTGACATGCACCTACAGTGTCCGGTCTGGGCACAGCTTTTGGCAGTGGAGCAATGACAAACTCTATAGACGAAATTGATTTGATGGATGAAAAAGATGCGATTTTTGCAATAGGGACAAACACGACTGAATGTCATCCTATTATTGGACTAAAATTACTTCAAGCAAAGGATAGGGGAACCAAGCTTGTAGTAGCAGACCCTAGAAAAACTGATTTGGCTATGCATGCTGATGTATGGTTAAGACAAAAGCCTGGTACTGACGTAGCACTTCTTAATGCTATGATAAATGTAATCTTGAATGAGAATCTAGCAGACAATGAATTTATAAATACTAGGACTGAAAACTTTGAGCAGATGAAAGAAACGGTTCTTAAATATACGCCAGAATACAGTGAAAAAATCACAAAGGTTCCAGCTGAAAAAATAAGAGAAGCAGCTAGAATAATTGCAAAATCAAACAATACTGCTTCCTACTACACTATGGGAATCACACAGCATACTACAGGAGTAGACAATGTGCTTTCTGTTGCAAATCTAGCTATGGTTACTGGAAATCTTGGAAAGCCAAAAGCTGGAGTAAACCCACTTAGAGGACAAAACAACGTTCAAGGGGCTTGTGATATGGGAGCTCTTCCTAACGTTTATCCAGGATATCAAGCAGTTACGGACCCAGCAATAAAAGAAAAATTTGAAAAAGCGTGGAATAAGCCACTTAGCGATAAAGTTGGGCTTACTATTCCGTCAGTTCTTAATGAAATAATGAAAGATAATGTGAAGGTTTTATATGTATTTGGAGAAAACCCAGTTAGAAGTGATCCAGATGTTACTCATGTAAAGCATTGCTTAGAGCATCTTGACTGCCTTATCGTCCAGGATATATTTTTGACTGAGACAGCTGAGCTTGCAGATGTAGTACTACCAGGAGCAAGCTTTGCAGAAAAAGATGGAACCTTTAGTGGAACAGACAGAAGAGTTCAAAGAATAAGAAAGGCAGTTGAGCCTATAGGAAACTCTATGCCTGACTGGTTGATACTCAGCAAGCTGATTTCTTCTATGGAATATCCTAGCGATTATAAATCTCCTGAAGAAATATTCAATGAAATAAGAACTGTAACTCCTAGCTATGCAGGAATTACGTATGGCAGAATAGAAAATGAAGTCATTTCTTGGCCATGTCCTACTGAAGACCATAAAGGAACACCGATATTACACATAGGGAAATTTTCTAGAGGATTAGGAAAGTTTTCTGCAATAGAACATAGAGACCCAGCTGAAATGCCTGATAAAGAGTATCCACTTATGCTTACTACTGGAAGGGTAGTGGCTCATTATCATACTGGAACTATGACAAGGCGCTGCTGGGGACTTAATGGAACTCATCCAGAGGAATCTATAGAAATAAATCCTGTAGATGCTGCGAACTTAAACATAGAAGATGGAGATGAGGTATCTGTAACAACTCGCAGAGGTTCACTTATAACTAAAGCTCAAGTTACAACCAGAGTACCAGAAGGCTTGACTTTTATTACTTTCCACTTTACTGAAAATCCAGGTAATATTTTGACAAATAGTGCCGCAGATCCTATCACACAAACTCCTGAGTACAAGGTGTGCTCAGTTAATGTAAAAAAACTAGATTTTTCTGATTTTGGATGTCAAAAAAGAAAAATCTTTAAAAAAGAAACTCAAAATGCAGTGTAGGATAGTAAAGGGGAGGGAGTATAGATGAATACTTTTGTTATAGCAAATCCTAAAAAATGTATAGGATGTAAGGCTTGTGAGATAGCATGCGCAGTAGCTCATATCGATAAATCCGTAGTTACAGCAAATAAGGACGAGATACCATTTTCACCTAGAGTAAATCTGATTAGAGCAGATATAGTTACGACTCCTATTCAGTGTAGACAATGTGAGGATGCGCCATGTGCCAATGTATGCCCAGTATCTGGGATAATACATCAAGACGATAAAATAATAATAAAGACTGAGCAGTGTATAGGCTGTAAGACTTGTATTTTAGCTTGCCCTATTGGAGCAATGAATATGGTTCATGATGAAGCAACCATGAAAAAAGAGTCAAAGCTAAGCGACACAACAAATTTGGAACCTATGGTAGCCATAAAATGCGACTTATGTGTAGGAAGAGAAGGCGGACCAGCATGTGTAGAGATATGCCCAGCTGAAGCTTTTATCTTAGTAGAGCAAAAAGATATAAATGAAATAAGTAAAAATAAAAGAAAAGCAAATGCTTTAAGAACGGTATAAATAATAAAAGGTTCAGCTAAAAATTTTAGCTGGACCTTTTTTCAATACAATAAGATTTTTGGAATTAATTAGCAATATTCGATTGTATTAATTTGAAGAGTGAATAGTTTTATCTATATGCTCTAGCTCAAATATTTCTGGTGGAACAGGTCTTCCAAATATATAGCCTTGAATTTCATCGCATTCTAGCACTTTTAATATTTCTAGTTGATTTGAGTCTTCTACCCCTTCTGCTATTGTTTTTAATCCCATTCCTCTAGCCATCATGATTATAGCTTTTACTATGAGCAGAGTATTTTTATCTTCAGCAATATTGTCAATTAGCTCTTTTGCTATTTTAAGTCTATCGATATCAAATCTCTTAATATAGCTCAGAGATGAGTATCCAGTACCAAAATCGTCTATTGATATACTTATTCCTATGTTTGCTAAGCCAGAGAATATCTCTTCCATAGAAACTTGAGAGCTCATAGCTACACCCTCGGTTATTTCTATATCTATCCATTCTGGTTTAATATCTTCGTCGTGGATTTTTTGTCTTATCCTATTAACAAAATCTGAGTTTTCAATTTGAAGTGGAGAAATATTAATACCAACCTGTAAATCCATATTATATTTTTGATTCCAAGCTTTTGCTTGACACATTGCTTGATTAATTACCCATTCGCCGAGACTGAATATAATTCCAGTTTCTTCAGCTATAGGTATAAAGTCAGCTGGTGAAATAAAACCTTCTTCAGGATGAATCCATCTTAGAAGAGCTTCCATTCCGACTAATTTATTATCTGAAGTTCTATATTGTGGCTGATAGTATAACTTGAATTCTTTATCGAAATTTGAATTTTTTAGCATAACCTCTAAGCTATGTTTCTTTTGAACCTTTTCACTTAAATCACTGTCAAAGAAAAAGTATTTTTGATTATTGTGAGATATTTTTGCCTCATACATAGCAATATCAGCGTATTTTAGCAGAGTTCCTCTATCTTTAGCATCCTTAGGATATTTTGAAATTCCTATGCTTAGGCTAACGTTAAATACATAAGGAGGAATTTTTATAGGAAATTCTGATATTTTTAGCAGAGAATCAATAATATCGTACAAATATGAAGTATCCTCGTAGTTCTTGACTATAACTGCAAATTCATCTCCACCAACCCTGTAAACGGTACAGTTCTCTTTGCAGTGGTTAGTAAATCTTTTACTCAGGCTATAAAGGACTTGATCACCAACTTCATGTCCATGAGTATCATTGATAGCCTTAAATCTATCCATATCCATATAGAGAAGTGCAAATTTGGAGCAAGAAGCGTCATTTATAAGCTCATCTAAATTATTTAAAAAATATCTTCGGTTATATAGTCCAGTAAGCCCATCTTTGTTGGATATTTCTTCTAGAGCTTTATTTGCAAGCTTTAAATCAGAAATTTTTTCCTGAATTGCTTGCTCTAGATATTCGTTAATATGCTGTTCTTTTTTTAGAAGGTAGTCAGTTTTTATAGATACTTGTATATATCTGCTAGTAAGCTGATGTACGCCTATAATGATTAAAATCATAAGAAAATTATGCCAACCAACAAAAGGATATAGGAGCACTAATATAGGTAAAATAACAAGAATTTGGAATTTTTTTGAGTTTCCATAGTTATATGGCAAACCATCATAAGTCTGAGTGGAGGTATCTTTTATTGGACGAATACTTCTAAAATATGAACCTAAAGCTAATAACATACATGTTAAGGTATATGAAGAGTCAATTAGTGTATTGGCAATATAGGTTTCTGTTAAGTCTAAATAAGCATAGTAAAAATCAGTAAAGGTGTAGATGAATATACCTAAGAAAACAATATTAAAGCTTATAGGAGTTTTCTTTTTTCTTGCGGATGAATAAAAAACTATATAGGATGCAAGAGCTATAAAATCAGTGAGCATATAAGCTATTGTGTTAATAAAATCAAAATTTGATTCATATCTCATACTAGTCTTTGAAAATATAAAGGACCAGATTAATATCATCAATATTATCCCTATTCCAGTAATATCTGTTAGTAACTGAAATTTATTCCATTTTTTATGAACTCTTCCAAAAACATACAGCACTAGTCCAGCAAGAATAATGCTCGGGAAAGTATATAGTGAAGGAATGAGAGTATCATAGACATCAATACTTAAAAATGAGTCATAAATAAGCCAAAGGGTATCTATTATTCCCCAAAGGAAAGTGAAGGCAAATAGAAAATACCAGGTTAAATCAGTTTCCTTCTGAGCTCTTTTTTTAACACTGGAATAGATTACATAAGAGGAATAAAAAGCAACTATAGGGGAAAATATATTTCCATATAAATCACTTTCATAGGTTACTGATAAAAGATGACATAAAAAAATTACAATCAGTATATATATCTTAAGTGGCAATTTAGTTTTGCTCATAGCCCTTCCTTTCCGAATGATAGCAGATAGCTTCTGTTGATTTTTATTGTTTATATAATAATGTTAACTTGACTTATGAACAATTTGTATGGCTCTTTATGATGAGGTAAAATTTTAAGTCCTTTTTTTCTAATTATAGCACTTTGGGACTAATTATAATTATTAATTATATATAAGAAAAATTATCTCAAAAGAATGTGAAATTAAAATAATTACCTTGGATATATTACTAAATGGATACAAGATACATACAAAAAAACATAAGAATATGAAAACTAACCGGTTTACTTTTTATATCGGATATGGCATAATATTTCTTTATTAATTTTATATGGGGAAAGGAAGAGTGAATATGAAAATTGGCTTTGATCCGAAGAAGTATCTTGAAGAACAGTCTAAATTTATACTCGAGAGAGTAAATGACTATGACAAGCTCTATTTAGAGTTTGGTGGAAAGTTACTTTTTGACATGCATGCAAAAAGAGTACTTCCAGGCTTTGATGAAAATGCTAAAATTAAGCTGCTTCAAAAACTTAAAGACAAGTTAGAAGTAATAATTTGTGTTTACGCAGGGGATATTGAGCGAAACAAGATTAGAGGCGATTTTGGTATTACTTACGACTTAGATGTACTAAGATTAATCGACGATCTTAGAAGCTATGGACTAGATGTAAATAGCGTAGTTATTACTAGATATGAAGATCAGCCTTCTGCCAATATCTTTATGAACAAGCTAGAAAGAAGAAACATAAAGGTATATACACACAGAGCAACAAAAGGCTATCCTACAGATGTAGATACAATAGTAAGTGACGAAGGCTATGGAAAAAATCCATACATAGAAACTACAAAGCCAATAGTAGTAGTAACAGCACCAGGACCAGGAAGTGGAAAACTTGCAACTTGTCTTAGCCAGCTTTACCATGAAAATAAAAATGGAAAAATAGCGGGCTATTCAAAATTCGAGACTTTTCCTGTGTGGAATGTGCCTTTAAAGCATCCTTTAAACATAGCTTATGAAGCTGCTACAGTAGATTTAAAAGATATAAACATGATAGACTCTTTCCATGTGGATGCATATAATCAAATAGCTGTTAATTATAACAGAGACATAGAGACTTTTCCTGTATTAAAGAGAATTATTGAGAGAATAACTAAAAAAGAATCAGTTTTCAAATCACCTACGGATATGGGCGTTAATAGAGTGGGTTACGGAATTGTGGATGATGAAGTTGTTCAGGAAGCCTCAAAGCAAGAAATCATTAGAAGATATTTCAAGGTTGCTTGTGAATATAAAAAAGGATATGCAGACACTGATAGCTTAGAGCGTATTAAGCTTATCATGGAAGAACTGAGCCTAAAGCCAGAAGACAGAAAAGTTGTACTTCCTGCTAGAGAGCGTTCAACTAAATTAAAAGAAGAGGAAGGCGAAAACTGCGTAGGTTCTGCTATGGCTATAGAGCTTAATGATGGAACTATACTTACAGGAAAGGCTTCTGAAGTAATGGATGCAGCAGCTGCAGCCCTTCTAAACGCAATAAAATACTATGGAAATATATCTGATGAAATTCATTTGATATCTCCAGTTATATTAGAGCCTATAAGAGAGCTTAAATGTAAAATGAGCGGAAATTCAACTAGCTACTTAAATAGCGAAGAGATTCTTATAGCATTAAGCATTTGCGCAGCTACAAACCATACTGCTCAGATTGCTATGGAAAAACTGCTAATGCTTAAAAACTGCCAAGCTCATAGCACAACTATTTTGTCTGCAGTAGATGAGCAAACATACAGACAGCTAGGAATCGACGTAACTAGTGATGCAGAGTTTGCATCTGAGAGCTTGTATTATAACAATTAAAATTTGAATTCACAATAAAATGGCGGTCACACTTCAGATTTAGTGTGGCCGCCATTTTATTATATTAAGCACGAATAGCAAAGCGTATCTTTGTTGAACGTGCTCTTGGATTTCTATTACATTCTTCAGCCGAAGGTCTAATTACATCAGTTGATATTTCTGAATAAATACCTTCACGATAATAATTTTTGAATGATTTTTTCACTAAACGATCTTCTCCAGAGTGGAAGGACATAATTAGAACTTTTCCATTTGGAGCTAATACAGCTGGCAGCTTTTCAAGGAAATCATAAAGAACTTCAAATTCTTGATTTACATCAATTCGTAAAGCCTGAAAAACACGCTGGCAAGTTTTTTTGATTTCTTGCTCACGATCCTTAGAAGGTATAAAGCTAAGAGTATCTTCTATTAAGTCTCTAAGCTGGCTAGTTGTTTCTATTTTTTCGCCTTCTTCAAATCTTTTAATAATTGCTTTTGAAATTATCTCTGCATGAGGCTCATCAGAGTTTTCTAAAAGCATACCCTCTATTTCATATTGATTCATTTCTTTTAGGCGCTCTGCCGCCGAAATTCCTTTTTCTGGATTTAGACGTAAATCTAGAGGGCCTTCTCTTTTGTAAGTAAAACCTCTATCAGGATTATCAATCTGCATAGAGGATACACCTAAATCAGCAAGAATAAAATCGAATTTTCCAGCTTCCTTAGAAATCTTATCTATTTCAGAAAAGTTCATATTTCTAATTTTAAGCATATCTTCACCATATCCAAGCGATTCAAGACGTGCTTTTGTTTTTTGAGATTCGATTGGGTCTACATCCGTGGCAAAAATACAGCCTTGATGCTCGAGGCATTTAAGCATTTCAAGTGTGTGACCACCATAACCAAGAGTTGCATCAAAACCAATTTGACCAGGTTTGATTTGAAAGAATTCTAAGATTTCATTTACCGCAATTGAGATATGCATACCTGCAGGAGTATTTCCTCTTTGAATTGCTTTTTCAATTTCATCAGAATATTTTTCTGGGTCATGCTCTTTATATTTTTCTTTAAATGTTTTAGGATGAGTACCTTTGTAGCGAGTTCGCCTTTTAGGTTTTTGGTTTTCAGTCATAAGAAATAACTCCTTTGTTATATAAACGTATCTAAATAAAGCGGATTTATTACTTTTTTCCGCCTCTTTTGCCCATCGCAAGTAGTATTCCAAGAGCTAGTGATAAAAATGCTGCTGTCAATACTCTGTACTCAGGAGGAAGCATAAATGTTATAGTGTGAGCTGGTATCCAAAATAAAGGAACTGTTTTTATAAGTACAAAAGAAACAAAGCCTTTAAAATCTATTCTTCCAACAACATCTACAGCTTTTATATTTTTTATTCCTTCATATACCATATCTATATAGGTATCTGTAAATCTGTGAAAAGCCATAAATGTAGGAGCAAAGGTAAGGTTCATAATTGAGCTTACAAAGAAAGCAAATGCAAAGCTAGACCCTTTACCAGGTAGATAGCCTTTTTCCAAAGCACCAGTAACTCCAGCTGCAAATATTTGGAACATAAGAGTTATTACTATACCTAGAAAACCCCAAATTATCGCTCTGTAGATTAAACCAGCTGGTTTTTTCCAGTCACCTACTGATATCCTGATAGCTAACATTTCTCCCATTGTAGCAAGTATTCCAAACTTAATAAATCCACTGATATAAGGATGACCTGCAGTAAAATCAACAAATATTATGTGAGTAGCAGGCATCAGTATAAATAAAGCAACAGATAAAAGTATAATTCCCCATATAAAATCACCTTTTTTCAAATAAAGCACTCCTTTTCTTATTAATTTTGTCTAATTATGATTATAACCATTCTTTTTTATAAACCCAAGGGATTTTTTTACTTACTATCTTTATACTACAAAATTTCCATATATATAGTTAGAAGAAATTTAATTAATCAAGTTCAATTTAAAGTTAAAAAAGGAAACGGAGGTTATTATTATGCAGGAAATATTAGAGCAAGATAAAAGGCTTAGAGATTTAGAAACCTCACAGGCTGAAACTAGAACCTATGTAAAAATGATTCAGGCAGATATTGAAGAAATTAAGACAAGTATAAAAGAGCTTCACAACTTAAATTTATCAGCAAATAATTCACAAAATGAGATGGGAAGCGCATGGCAAAACATAGTGATAGAGCTAATCAAGCTAGCAAGTCTTTGTATTATTATACTCGGTACAATAGTAGGGGCAATTAAAGTTATGGGAACATAAACCTTAGTTTTCAGAAAAAACAAATTATTATGATTCGAATTAATTGCTATATCAAAACCTACGTTGTATAATAAAAATAATGTATAAATATATAATAAATATTAATTTTAATTATGATTGTATATAAAAAAGTGCGAGGTGACAATTATGATAAGCATTCAAAATGCGCTTGAAATAATTTTAGAGGAAACTAAGCTACAGCCCACACAAGAGGTAGGCATTTTAGAAGCCAGCGGTTATATTTTAGCACAAGACATCTTTTCAAAGGACACATTGCCTCCATTTAACAAATCAGCAATGGATGGATATGCCTATAATATGGATAAAGCTAATGATGCTAAAACTCTTAAAGTAGTAGCTCTAGTAAAAGCTGGTGACTATTATGAAAAAGAGTTAAATTCAGGTGAAGCTGTAAAAATTATGACAGGAGCGCCAGTTCCAGCTAGTGCAGATACGGTTATAGAAATTGAGAAAGTAAAGGCTGAGAAAGACACGATAATAATTGAATCACCAGTAAAAAAAGGAAGTAATATTATTTTTAAAGGAGAAGAACTTGTTTCGGGAGATTTAGTTTTAGAAACAGGGAAGCAAATTACTCCAGCAGATATTGGGCTATTGGCATCTTTAGGATATCCTAGAGTTTCAATATATAAACCTCCCACAGTAGCATGCCTAGTTACAGGCGATGAATTAGTGGATATAGATCAAGAAATATCAAAAGGAAAGATACGAAACTGCAATACTTATACACTTGAGGCAATGATAAACCAAATAAAAGCAGTTCCAGTAGCGTTTGACATAATTCCAGATGATAAAGAGGTGCTGAAAGCTACTGTTTTGAAAGCCTTTGAGACTTGTGATTTTGTAGTTAGCACAGGAGGAGCTTCTGTTGGAGACTTTGATTTCGTGCTAGAGGTGTTAGAAGAAATTGGCGCTGAAATAAAATTTACAAAGGTTGCTATTAAGCCTGGAAAGCCAATAACCTTTGCTAAGTACAAAAATAAATTGTTTTTCAGTCTTCCAGGAAATCCAATGTCTGTAATCACGGCTTTTGAACAATTTGTAAAACCAAGCCTAAGACAATCCATGGGAAATATGACTATGGAGCATGTAGAAACTATACCAATGAAAATAGGGGATGGGTTTAAGCTAAGAAAAGGAAGAACTAAATATATCTTCGTAAATGTTGAAAAGGTCGGTGACGAATATATAGCTTACAATACTAGCTCTCAATGCTCAAACCACCTTATGACTGTATCAAAATCAGATGCAGTGCTTATAATTCCAGAGAATATCGAGGATGTAAATAAAGGGGATATTCACAATGGCAGATTTATTTTTAAATAGAAAAACTAATAATCCTATGGACTTAAGTTCAAGCGAGGATTGCATAAAAGTAAGTGGAATTATCAAGCTAAATAGTGGAAGCTTTAGCATATGCGAGGATTATCTGATAATAGAGCAGAAAATAGAATTAAAAATCTATCAAAATGATAAGCTTGTAGCTACGAATGCATTTTATTGCAGCCCCACATATATAAAGGAACTAGTTGTTGGATATTTAGTGAGCTTTGATATTATATCCAATTTCGATGATATAAAAAACCTCAGCATAAGCGAAGACAAGAGTGAAGCTATAGTAGAGCTAAGCGAGAATGTTAGAAAAAAAATTGATGATTTAGAGGATGATAATGTAAGATTTTTCAATCCCAATTTAATTTTTGAGTCTATGCAAAAAAATTTATCTTACTCAAAGCTTTTTTCAAAAACTGGGGGAGCACATTGTATTGGATTTTTAGATACAAATAGTTATATTAAAGCTTTTGAGGACGTAGGAAGGCATAATGCCCTCGATAAATTAATAGGTCATATTTCAATAATGAAAATCAATCCAAAAGACATAGCTATTATAACAAGTGGAAGGCTTTCTCAAGATATGGCTCTGAAATGCATAAACGCAGGAATTAAGACGATTTTTACAAAGTCAGCACCTACAAGTATGGCATTTGAGCTTTGCAAAGCACACCAAATAACTTTAGTAGGCTTTGTACGTAACTCAAGGCTTAATATATATAATCAAGGGGCTTATAGTAAGATTATCAACGAAGATGCAATTGAAATGGTTTTTAGTGAAGCAAAGATTGATACTAAAAACCGAAGATATAAAGTTCTAAAGGACACAGCGATTTTCTTAAATAGATAATAAAAATAAAGGGGAGAAGGATATGAGAAATGAAATTAGCAGTTTTGTAATTGCTGATCCTACGAAATGTGTAGGCTGCAGAACATGTGAATTGGCTTGTTTTACAGTTCACAATTCAAAGAATGAAACAAGGTACACTGTAGGTACAGTAAAAACTCCAGTGATACCAAGATTATTCTTAGTAAAGGACGAGGACTTTGCTATGCCTGTGCAGTGTAGACATTGCGAAGATGCTCCATGTGCAAATAGCTGCCCAGTCAATGCTATCAAGAAAGTTGATAATGCTATTGTAGTCGATGAAAAGCTATGTATAGGCTGCAAAACTTGTATCTTAGCTTGTCCTTTTGGAGCATTAGAGCTACTTCCAGAGTACAAAGAAGCTCAAGAAGTACAGCAATATGGTCTTGAAGAGCCTAAGAAAATAGCTTATAAATGTGATTTGTGTAGCAAAATGGATGGATATGCATGTATAGAGGCCTGTCCAAAGGATGCTCTTAGTCTCGTGGAGCCTGCACTTGATAAAAAGACTAAGAATCTAAAAGCGGCATTAAGCATTTTAGAAACTATGAAAAACTTATAACAGGGGGGAAAATCATGGCTGTTTTAATAGATCAAGAACTATGTACAGGATGTAAGATGTGCTCGGATGTTTGTCCAGTGGATGCAATAAGCGGTGATGCTGGAAAGCCTCAGTCAATAGATGAAAATAAATGTGTTTTATGTGGTCAATGTGTACAGATGTGTAGCTCATTTGCCTCTGTTTTTGACGAGGAAATAGAACCAATTGAGAAAAAGCTATCAGATAGAAAGATGCTAAAAGGTATAAAAGAGCCTTTGTTTGCAGCTTATTATGATAACAACATACATAAAGTAGTAGATATATTAAATGATAAGAATCAGTTTTCAGTAGTTCAGTGTGCACCAGCTGTAAGAGTTGCAATTGCAGAAGATTTTGGAATGGATTTAGGAAGCCTAACTCCTGGAAAAATGGCTGCAGCACTTAGAAAATTAGGATTTGATAGGGTGTATGATACAAACTTCTCAGCTGATTTAACTATCATGGAAGAAGGAACAGAGCTAATTGAAAGAGTTACAAAAAATGAAAAGCTACCTATGTTTACTTCATGCTGTCCAGCATGGGTAAAATACATGGAGCAATCACATCCAGAGTATTTAGACCATCTATCAACTTGTAAATCTCCTCAGCAAATGGCTGGAGCTATATTTAAAACTTACGGTGCAAAGCTAGATAACAAATCAGCAAAGGATATAGCTAGTGTATCAATAATGCCATGCACATGTAAAAGCTTTGAAAGTGAAAGAACAGAAATGAATAGCAGTGGAGAAAGAGATGTAGATGTTGTACTTACAACTAGAGAGCTTGCTTATTTGATAAAAGAAATGGATATTGATTTCGTAAATCTTCAAGAAGAAAATTTTGATCAGCCTCTTGGTAATTATACTGGAGCAGGAAATATCTTTGGTGTTACTGGTGGCGTTATGGAAGCGGCAATTAGAACAGGCTATGAGCTAATCACAAATCAACCAATTGATAACGTAGATGTTGTAGCTGTAAGAGGAAATAAAAACTTCAGCGAATCTATAATCAAGGTAGGAGATTTAGAACTAAAAGTAGCTGTAGTTGCAGGCCTAAAAAACGTAGAGCCTATAATAGAAGCTATGAAAAATGGAAAAGCTGATTATCACTTTGTAGAAGTTATGACATGTCCAGAGGGATGTATAAGTGGTGGAGGACAGCCAAAAGTACTGCTTCCTAAGCATAAACCTATGGCATATGAAAATAGAATAAGTGGAACCTATCAGCACGATAGTGAAAGCAAGCTTAGAAAATCTCATGAAAATCCAGCAATTAAAAAGCTATACAAAGATTTTCTAAAAAATCCTCTTGGCCATAAATCACATGAACTACTTCATACAAAATATTATTCAAGAAAAGATAAGTAGAAATAACTAAAGTAAAGCACTAGAATAGCTCTCATCGAATAAGAGTATTCTAGTGCTTTTATTTATAAACATTTATAAGGAGAATTTATTTTGATTTTAAAAACAAACGATGAAAATTAAGCATTAGTTAAGTATAATGGTAGTATAGAAGTAAATAAACTAGTAATTATAAATGAAAAGTGGTGACTATATGAATATAGACAATTTATATTCTCCAGAAGAAGCAGGGCAGATATTAAAAATATCTAAATACACTATTTATGAGATGATAAAAAGAGGAGAACTCACTGCTCATCAAGTAGGACGGCATATAAGGATATCAGATTCTCAGCTAAAAGCATATTTATCTCAGCTAAAAGGTTCCCAAAATATTTTTTCGGGGACAGTTATTCATAAGGATGATGAAATTTTTGTTGATATTGGGCAGGTTTTAATTAGAGTAAACACAACTTTATCTGGAGATGTAAAAATATCAGTGGATCCAGATGATATAATATTAAGCAAGCAAGATGTCATTTGCAGTGCAAGAAATATTCACAAAGGAAAAGTTATAGATATAAAAGAGGACGATATGAACATGAGAATTACACTTGATATAGGAGCACCTATAAAAGCTGTAATAACAAAAACATCATATAAAGAGATGAACATAAATATTGGGGATGAACTTTTTACTATATTTAAAGCTTTATCAGTTAAAGCCTTTAAATAGATTTACAAAGGGAGAGTTTCTATGAGAGATTTTGGTAGTGCAGTTGTACTTGCTGGGGGAAGATCTAGTCGCATGGGATTTGACAAGAGCACCATGGTATTGCAGAACAAAAAATTAATTGAGAGCACCATAAAAAAGCTAGATAGTTTATTTGATGACATAATAATATCAGTAGATAGCTTAGAAAAAAAATCAGTATTCAATCATGATAAAATAGCCGTTGATAAAGTAAAGGGTGTTGGACCACTAGGAGGAATGATTTCGGCTCTTGAAATGGCTCAAAGCGATAAACTTTTTGTAATACCTTGTGATATGCCAGTTATAGACACAAAATATATAAGCTTTATGATGAAATATATGGATGATAATGAAATTATCTTATCAGAAAAAAAAGGATATTTTGAGCCTTTTCCTGGATTTTACTCCAAAAGCTTGATTCCAAGAATTGATGAACTTATAAATCAAAATAGACGCTCGATTAGGGCTATATTTGAGTGCTCAAGAACAAAAGTAATTTCAGAATCTGAGTGGAAGAAGCTTGGATTTAGCGAAGAAATATTTACGAATCTCAATACTACCCAGGATGTAGAAAAATATTTAAGCTATAAATGATTAAAACTGATATAAATATTGTATAATTACTATGATAGAAAAAATAAATTTTTTAGTGTAAGTATAAAAAGGTTTTTATGTTAATTAAAAATCTTTGCTTAATTAAAGTATAAAAAATTAAAATTAATGGGAGGAAAAAATGGAAAAAATGTCGACCAGAATGATGGTAGAGGCAGGAATAATGATTGCTCTTGCCCAAATCTTAAGCTATGTAAAGATATTTGAAGCCCCTTATGGAGGTTCAGTTACTGCAGGAAGTATGGTACCCATAATAATATTTTCGCTTAGATGGGGATTTAAAAATGGTTTATTAACAGGGCTTGCTTATGGAGCTCTTCAGTTTATACTAGGTCCAAAATATAGCTATCATATAGTATCTTTATTATTTGATTATTTTATAGCATTTTCAGTTTTAGGCTTTGCTGGTCTTTTTAACAACACTAGAGCAGGTAGCTTAGTTGGAAGTGGATTTGGTGTATTTTTAAGATTTGTGTGCCATGTTATATCAGGGGTAGTGGTGTTTGGAGCATATGCTCCTGAAACTATGAATCCAGTTTGGTATTCTATAGTATACAATGCAGGCTATTTATTACCAGAAATGGCAATATCTCTATTTATAGTAGGAATTTTATATGCACCACTTAAAAAGGCTTCACCTGTTAGCTAATTAAGGGTTTTATTATGGCTTTTTATGCTATATAATATAAAAATGAGCAATTTAGAATTGCTGATTATTTCTTAGAATATATGGTATATGAAAGGATGAATATCAAAATGGCTCTTTATGAAGCATGGAAAAAAGAGGCTTACGAACCAAAGTCTGAGGCTGAATACGAAAGCTTTTGGCAGGAATATCTACCAAAAGAACAAAAAATATATGAGTATCTGCTTTCTAATAAAGATGAAAAGGTTTCAGGTAAGTTAAAGGATTTAGCAGAAAGATTCGAAATCGATACTAAAACCTTTGTTGGTTTTATGGATGGAATAAACACTAGCTTAGTATCTGAGTATGACGTTGAAAATCTAGAAGAAGATAGTGAAATAACTCTAGATGTGGATATGGAAAAATTGTATTTCAATATGCATGATGCAAAGGCTGACTGGCTATACACATTACCACAGTGGGAAGAGCTTCTTACTAAGGAAAAAAGAGAAGAAATAGAAAAAGAATACAAAAAGAGCAAGACTATAGTAAAAGGCGATAGAATAGGAAGAAATGATCCTTGTACTTGTGGCAGCGGAAAAAAATACAAAAAATGCTGCGGAAAAGATGAAAATTAATAACTAAAATACACAATGAAAAAATCCTCTATGAGCTTATTAAAAGACATAGAGGACTTTTTATTTTGTATACAAGTAAAGTTTTCAAGACTGATTGACTATATAATAATCACTGGTTTGGTTCTTATTCAGATGGGATATCGTTATTTGTCATAAAGTAAGGGGCTCTAAAATCTGCAAAAATAAGTAGATTTGATAAAAATAAATTATATTTTGAAGCCAACCTAGAATTGTTAATATCTATAAGCTCGTGTCCTCGATAATAAGTTTTTAGAGGTCCCAGTGAACGTGTGAAGTTGAAATCTACATCACGTTCAATTCGAAAATCTTTGCCTTCAAAGATTAAAATTCCTTTAGTAGCTTCGTGAAGTGGTAAATTTTTTTGAGTTTCATTAGAATATTTTTTCATTTTGAAGAAAAAAATAAAGTCTTTAGGTGGAGCAATTGAAGTGTCAATTAACTTTCCAGTTCTCATATTCATAGTAGTATTACTACTCCAATGTTTCTGATAATCGTGATAACAACCACCTGTGCTACTTTCTATTTCATCAAAATCAGATTCAGTTATAGACTCACAATTCCATTCTTTCACTAAATCATGTACTGTAGATTTGAGGAGTTTATGCATATGTTCACTTTGATGATAATATTTAGAATTGTAGTAAGTGAAACGAAAATCCTCAGGATTACCATAATTTTTGTTGATTTCAGATCCTTCAGTATAGTTTGCATTGTAAGAAAATCTAACATTACTTATTTGCATAGATGAATAGAAATCTTTTAGAAGTTTGCTTTGCCCAGCAGGGTAAGTAATTAATTCATCTTCAAGCAAAGTTTGGTAAAAACGTAAATCTTTAAAAGTTTTCTTTAAGTCGTTAATAGCATCTATGTCGGTTGTTTTTCCTTTGGAATACTCTTCCATAATCTTCATTATTTTATCGTTAAAAGTATCTGCAATAGACATATAGAGGTCAAACCCAGTTTTTTGTGACTTTTGCAAAAATATATCTAAATCAGCCTCAATTTGAGCATCTGTTCTTTCTGGTTCGTTATACGCTTGTCTAATTTGTTCATATAGTTTACTGCGGCTTTCTATAGTATTGTTTAAAGTATCTAGCTGAGCATAAATTATTTTTTTCCCTTGATATAATGCATAGTTGCAGTTATATGGCATACCTCTTGAGTATTCATCAGTTTGTGGCCTTAGGATAGTATCTGTTTTTTTATTTGCAAAAATATTGTAATTGTCATATAGATAATTATATTTTGGAACAGTAGAATTCGTATTATTCAATGGATTCATTATGATATCCTCCTTAGAATTTAAAATAAAAAGAGACATTTATTAATATGTATCGTCTAGTTAATAGAAAATATATATAAATTATTGATAATTATTATACAAAACAAAAAACCTTATTTTAGATGTATTTTATCTAAAACAAGGTTAAGATTTTCTAAAAAAAATATAATGATTACAACTTATATGTTTTTATAGTTCTTCTTTAAATGGCTTCATAGACCGTTCCAGAATCCTAGCTCCCCAAGCAAGCAGTACTCCGTAATTTGTTACAGGAACAGCTACTTGATTTAAAAGGTTTAGTCTGTTATTCATCTGTTTTTTGGTCATCATACAGCCACCACAATGAACTACCAAATCGTAATTGGATACATCCTGTGGATATTCATTACCTTGGAAAAATTCAAATCTAAGTGATTCCCCAAGATTTCTTTTTAACAGAGCAGGAATTTTATATCTTCCTATATCTTCATGAGAGGTATTGTGTGTGCATATTTCAGCCATCAATATCCTAGCATCAGGAGGAAGGCTTTCTATTACCTTTATCCCATCATAGAAGGTTTTTAAATCGCCTTTTTGTCTTGCAAATAATATAGAAAAGCTAGTTAAAGGTATTTCTTCAGGTACTATTTTAGATACCTCTTGAAAGGCCTGTGAATCTGTAACTACTAAATCAACCTTATCTAGTCTTTCTAGGGTATCAGATAGCTCGGTATCTCTGACTACATGGCAGATTATACCATGGTCTAGTGCATCTCTTATCAGCTGAACCTGAGGCAAGATTATTCTTCCTTTTGGAGCTTCTGAATCTATAGGAACAACCAAGACAACGTGACTACCATAAGGCAGTAGGTCCCCAATTATGGTTTCCTCTTCCATTTTTTTTGAAAGCTTATCGATCAGAGCTTTTTTAAAATCAAGTACGTCTTCTCTTTTAGAAGTAGATAAGAAGAAAGCTTCTGGATAAGTTTCTTGTATTTGCTGTTTAGTTTCTTCATCAGCTGAATCTAGCTTGTTAATAACTATCATATATGAAACAGAAAATCTTTTAAATTCTCGCAAAAGCTCTGACTCAAACTCTTTATCTATATCATTTATATCGTGGACAATGAGAGCAAAGTCTATCTGAGTGAACATTTCCTTAGCTCTATTTTTTCTAAGCTCTCCTAGCACTCCTACATCATCTAGACCAGCAGTATCTATAAATAATACTGGACCATAAGGAAGAAGCTCCATAGCTTTTTTTACAGGGTCAGTAGTGGTACCACCAATATCTGAAACTAATGATACCTTTTGCTCAGTTATTGCATTTAATAACGAAGATTTTCCTGCATTTCTTTTTCCAAATATCCCTATATGGGTTCTGTTTCCAGAAGGTGTAGTATTCATTTTTAGCCTCCTATAGGAATAAATCTCTTTCGCCAGTTTCTATTAATCCAAGATTTTTTATTAATAGAGCTTTTACTTTTTCATTTTCTAGCTTTTCTGCTTCTTTGTAGATTAGCTCTTTAGCAGAAGATTTAAGCTCGCTATCTCCAAAATCCTCTACGTATTCCATAAGAGTCATAAGAGCATTTGGGCTGCATACATTGTGGATGTTTCCTGATTTTGCAAGCTGCATAAATCTATCCCCAGTACGACCTGATCTATAGCATGCTGTACAGTAGCTAGGTACGAAGCCTTGAGCTAAAAGTGATTTTACAACCTCTAGTGGAGAACGGTGGTCAGAAACATCAAACTGCTCTACAGATCTTCCGTCTTCTCTTTCCTTGTATCCACCTACACCAGTTGATGATCCAGCGCTTACTTGAGAAATACCGTAGTGGATAGCTTCTCTTCTAAGCTCTACAGATTCTCTTGTGCTCAGTATCATTCCTGTAAATGGCACAGCAAGTCTAATTACAGCTATAAGGCGCTTAAAGGTTTCGTCATCAAGGATATGAGGGAACATATCTAAATCCATACCTTCTGCTTTTTTAAGTCTAGGAACAGATATAGTATGAAAACCAACTCCATATTTTTGCTCTAGATGTGCATTGTGCATCATAAGGCCAAGTACTTCGAATTTATAATCATATAGCCCAAATAAAACTCCTGCGCCTACATCATCTATTCCAGCTTCCATAGCTCTGTCAAAAGCAGTAAGATGGTATTCGTAGTTGCCTTTTAAGCAATCTGTGTGCATTACCTCATAGGTAGGACGGTGATAAGTTTCTTGGAATAAGATATAAGTTCCGATATCTCTATCTTTAAGTTTTTTGTAATTTTCAACTGTTGTAGCTGCGACATTTACATTTATACGTCTGATATTTCCATCATTTGTTTTTACAGAGTAGATTGTGTCAATAGCCTCGAGTACGTAATCTAAAGGACAGTTATTAGGGTCTTCTCCTGCCTCGAGTGCTATTCTTTTATGACCCATTTGCTCTAATATCTTTACTTCCTGTATAATTTCTTCTTGTGACAGTTTCTTTCTGTCAAACTGATTACAGGCTTGATATCCGCAGTATTTACATGAATTTACGCAGTAATTAGAAATATATAAAGGAGCAAACATTACAACTCTATTGCCATAAATTTTATTTTTGATTTCTCCAGCAGCTTTAAAAAGAGCCTTTGTTACTTCTTCGTCGTCATTTTGAAGTATAGCCGCTATCTCATCATAAGTAAGGCCTTGAAGCTTAGCACCTTTATCTATAATGTTTAGCAAAGCTTCTTTAGGTACATTTTTATTTTTTTCTAGAGTTTCGTATATCAGCTGTTCATTTATCATTATTTTCTCCTCCAATTTTTATAATCACCGCGCGCCATATCAATATAAAATCCTGCATCTAAGCATTCCTTTTTTAATTGCTCAAGTGCCTCGTAGCTTTCGGTATCAGTTATTTTCTTTCCATCGTAGAGCTGGTAGCTCTTTTTATAATCATAAGGGGTAAGATTTGGCATTACTACATTTGCACCAACTCTAAATCCCTTGTATCTATTTTCTGACTTCAAAGTTGCAAGTGAAGTTGTAGATGGTATAAGCGAAGTAGGAAGCATAAGCCTAAGTATGGCAATTAATGTATAGGTAAGTTCAGCGCTTCCAGCAGATTCATCTCTAAGAGGCGTGTTCTTGTGAGGGATAAATGGCCCTATACCTATCATGTGAGGATTAAGCTCCTTTATAAATAAGAGGTCATCTGCTATATCCTCGATTTCTTGACCAGGGACACCTACCATGAATCCTGTACCTACCTGAAATCCTATGTCTTTTAAATCAAAAAGCGATTTAATTCTATTTTCATAAGACATTTTTGGATGGAGCTTTTCATATAGATTTTTATTAATAGTTTCATGTCTGATTAGGAAACGATCTGCTCCTGCATCGTACAGCTTTTGATAGCTCTCTTTTGAACGCTCACCGATAGAGAGGGTTACAGCCGCCTCAGGAAACTGAGTTTTAATGCTGGAAATAATAGCTGCAAATTTATCATCTGTAAATGAAGTATCTTCTCCACCTTGCATTACAAATGTTCTAAAGCCTAAGCTATATCCGATTTCTGCAGTTTTTATTACTTCCTCTGGGGTCATATGATAACGGGTTAATTCCTTATTATGTATAGAGATTCCGCAATAGGTACAATCGTTTTTGCAGTAGTTGGAAAATTCTATTAAGCCTCTCACATACACGCTGTTTTTGTAATGCTCGTAGCGCACGCTATAGGCTTTTTCATAAAGATACTCCCTTTCTTCATCATTTATATGAAGAAGTAGGTTTATAAGATTGGCTTTTGAAAGGGTTTGCTCCTGATAGAGCTCATTGATTAAATCACGCATCAAGCGGTTATTTCCTTCTTTGATATGGATGTTTTGACTACAACAGAAGGAATATTGCCAAGTTTTCCAGTAAGACTGTTTATCTCGTCTAGACTACCTACAACAGTTATAGAAATAACTGATATATTGTCTTCAGGAAAGGGAATGCCCATTCTGCCTTTTACTATGCCTTTAAACTCAGATAGGACATGGTTGAATCTTTCTTGACTGATATCAGGTGATTCTAAAACTGCTCCTATCACAGCTATTTTTTGAGACATAATATACCTCCTTCACTAGTTATTGAATCTGCAAACAAAAAAACCTATGGAAGGATCCATAGGTTGAATAAGCCTATTTGCCCGATCCTTGAAGATTAGAATTCTCTTTTCTATCAGGATTTTCATTTCAAAAGCACTCTTAATAAAAGGCTCACCTCTTAGAAAAAGCGAAGAATAATTTATTGATAAATTTTTAATGAATTATTCTAAATACAGAGTATCAGCAGAGCGCTAAAAAGTCAATAAAATTGTTAAATTATTAACTCTAAATATTTACAATCAAGTTGATGAAAATCTGTCTTAAAATTTAAAATATGAGAGGAATTAATAATCATAAGAAGAGGAACTGAAAGCTATAAAATATTAGAGGTTCTAAATTCTAAATATAAAAAAGTGACTGCAGATTTAGCTACAGTCACTTTTTTGTTAGATTTCTAATAATTCATTTATTCTTTCTTTGTCAAAACCTACAACTACTTCATCTTCTATAAAAATCGCTGGAACACCCATGATTTTCTTTTGGATTAAAGTTTTTCTAGCTTCTGGATCTTCACTTACATTTTTTTCAGTGTAAGGTATATTATTTTCATTGAAATAATCTTTAGCTGCATGACAGTAAGAACAAGATGAACTAGTATAAATTGTCACATTTTTCATTTTTGTAAACCCTCCCTTCGATGTTAAGTCGATACAATATCAAATATACCCGAATTATTTAAAGAAAAACATAAAAAAATAAACTTAGTATACAAAATGCTATATAATATAATTAAAATATAAAGTTAGAAAAATATGAAAATTATGTGATTTTAAATAGATGGGAGATATGTCATGATAGCTCAGCTTATAAAAAATGTCGAACAGGTAGTGATAGGTAAAAATGAAATCATTGAAAAAATAATAATAGCGCTTTTATGCAAGGGACATGTACTACTTGAGGATGTTCCAGGAGTTGGAAAAACTACCCTTGTGAGAGCACTTGCTCAGTCTATGGACCTTAGCTTTAGCAGAATTCAGTTTACGCCAGATTTACTTCCGGCAGATTTGTTAGGGATTTCAGTTTTTAATCCTAAGGATGCTCAGTTTCATTTTCAAAAAGGGCCACTTCATTCACAGCTGGTTCTTGCAGATGAAATAAATAGAACCTCCCCAAAAACTCAATCTAGCTTACTTGAGGTAATGCAAGAGCAACAGATAACAGTGGATAACAAAACCTATAAGCTAGAGGATCCATTTATGGTTATAGCAACTCAAAATCCAATAGAGCATGAAGGGACATTTCCACTGCCAGAGTCACAGCTAGATAGATTTTTTATGAAGCTATCCATGGGATATCCTGATGAACAAGAGGAACTGAAGCTACTTGAGCTAAATATCAGTGCAAAAACCTTGCCAGTTATTGTAGATGTACAGTCTATAATGGAATCTAGAAAAAAAGCTGAAGCTATTTTTGTTTCAGAATCTATTAAACGATATATTGTAAGGCTAACTAGAGCAACGAGAAGGCATGAGCTAGTTGACTTAGGAGCTAGTCCAAGAGCAACAATTGCTTTATATAATGCCAGTAAAGCTCTTGCTTATCTAAGAGGAAGAGCCTATGTGATTCCGGAAGATGTAAAGGAGCTATTTATTGATATAGTTTCGCATCGAATATTTATATCTCCTCAGGCAAAGTATCAAGGTAAAAGCGAAAAGCTAATCTTAAAGGAGATTATGGATTCTACAGCAGTGCCTTTGGAGGTATAGGATGGTTAATATAGCATCATATAAATTCTATTTCATAGGAGGAGTGATTATCGCACTTACTATAGTAGTAGGGGGAGATATTCCAAACTTTGTATTTAAGGTGTGGGTATTAGCGCTTTTATTTTCTTTACTTACACTTATTTATTACGTTAATAAGCTCGCATATAGATTTGAAATAGAAAGCACAGAGATTTTTGCAGGACAAAGAGTGAGGATAAGATATAAGCTAGCTAATTTAGGTAGCTTTATTCCAGCGAACAATATAACTTTTTCAAATACAAGTGATGAAAAGCTAAGACAGTCAGAGTTTTGCGAAAAAATATATATACCAGCCAACGACTATTATGAAATAAAAAGAGATTTGCATCCAAAGCGCAGAGGCTTTTACAAGATAGGGAAAGTAAAGGTAATAGCCAAGGATGCACTAGGACTTTTTTATGTTGAGAAGTTCTTTGAGCAAAAGGATATTTTGACTGTATATCCGAATCTAATAGAGCTAAAAGAATTTGATATTCCACCTTCAGACTATTTCGGAGAGCAAACCATAGCCTCTCTTATTAGTGAAGACTATACGAGTATAAAGCGAATTAGAAAATATACACAGGGAGACCCTTTGAAAAAAATAAATCAGAGACTTACTGCAAAAATGGGAGAGCCTTATGTAAATGAATATGATTCCTCTTCAAAACCCAAGCTAATACTTCTTGCAGATGCTTATACTCATTCATATGACAATGACGAGTATTCGATAATTGAAGATACCTTAGTAGATACAGTAGCATCAATTAGCCATTATGCCCTTATGAATAAGATAGAGGTTTTATATATAGACTCAACAAACAAGCACCCGTATTTCAATGCTAGAGACATGGGTAGCTTTATGCCATTACTAAAACGATTGGCTGGCTTCGAGCCTGAAGGAAGCCTTCCACTAGAAAAATTTCTACTAGATGAAGCTATAAGTCTATCTTTTAACAGCAGCATAGTGCTTTTAACACCATCCTTAGATTTAAATAAATGCAGAATTATCACTACCCTTAAAAAAAGAGGATTTGATATCATGCCTATTGTTTTTGAAACTTCAGATGCCCAAGAGGAGCTTAAAAGAAATCTTAGAAAAGACAATATCATGCCAGTTACTATAAGGCCAAAATATAAAAAGGTTGATGACTATGAAAATTAAAACCTCCCAAACATATAAAGTCTTTGCACTGTATTTTATGAGTTTGGCTATTTACAGCATGGTTCTTTCAGCTGTAGGAATACAGCAAGGACTATCGACAAGCATGTTTCTTGTAGCATGTTTTAATTTTATTTGTGTTCTTATATATAAATCTAATAGACTTAGATCTATTATGTACTCGATTCTTCCAAAGCTTACACTAGCTCAGCTAGAAATAGGATTTTATTCAGTTTTATTTCTTTTTATTAGCTTAATTACAGAAAAAGAGATAAATGGATATTTTATTTGGATTTCAGACATGTTTGCTAGAGGAACTTATATAACTATCGAAAGATATGAAAGCTTTTCTGAATTCATACTGATAGCTATAGTTTGCATTTTTGTCATGCTTCTAATTAAAAAAAGACTAGGCTTTGTGACTGTTTTAATGTATGCATTTTTTATTTTATCTTGGCATTTTTATGTGCCAGGGGCCTATTTATATTCCATTATTTATACAATGGGAAGCCTTGCTTTTTTTGTAGATAAAGCTAGCTTTGAGCCTGATGATAAAGTAAATGAAGTGAGGCTTAATTTTTATGGACCTATTATAGGGATTGCTCTAAGTATTCTTGCGCTCATCATTCCATTAAAACTGCCTGTAGTTTATTTAGATGATTTTGCACAGGAAATGACATCGAGATTTCCGATTTTAGAGTCTATGAGAGAAACTGTTGAGGATGCTATAGGTGGAAGCTCTTTTAGATTCTCAGATTTGCCTTATCAGCCCAATACAAAGAAATTAGGTGGAAGCGTTGAGCTCTCGGATGGGATTGCACTCAAAGTCAAAGCCAAGGAGCCTTTGTACTTAAGAGGAAGTGTAAAGCATGTATACACAGGATATTCATGGGAATTAAAAGAGCCCTTATATTATAAAATGCAGGATAATAAACTCAAACTAGAGCCTGAATCCTTAGGCTATATTCCTGAAAAAATAGAAATTTATCCTGAAAATTTAAAAACTAGAACAATTTTTAATCCATATTTTACTTATGAAGTCGCTAATATAGAGGATACTGAACTGATATATACTATGGATTTGGAAATAATGAGAAATAATGGTCAAAAAAATCAAACAAAGCCCTATGAAGTTGGTTATTTTTCTGTTGATTATTTAGGTGAAAGAGAGTATTCAGATGAAGAACTAGATATGCTTAAGCCATATCAAAGCCTACCTAGCTCAGTAACAGACAGGACAGTAGCTTTAGCAGAGAAGATAACAAGTGAGCACGAGGGTGTATATAAAAAGCTATTAGCACTAGAGGATTATTTAAAAAACAACTATCCTTACACATTAACCACATCTGAGCTTCCAACAGATAGTGATTTTGTGGATTATTTTCTTTTTGAGGAGAAAAAAGGATACTGTACTTATTTTTCGTCAGCTATGGCAGTTATGGCCAGGAGTATAGGAATTGCTACTAGATACGTAGAGGGCTTTCGAATGGATGAGGAATTGGATGAAGCTGGACTTTATATAGTCAGAGAAGATAGAGCTCATGCCTGGGTAGAGGCTTATATTCCTGGAACTGGATGGCTGCCATTTGAACCTACAGGTAGTCTTACTCAAGAAGAAATAGATCAAAGAAATAGGCTTAATGAATCCGAAAATACAGATGAATATGATAATGAATCTGCTCCTTTAGGTCAGGATGATGAAACTGAGTCCAGGAAGAACCAAGAAGATGCTGGGTTTGAGTATGATGATTCAGAGGTGATAGCTTCAAATGAGCCAGTAAAAATAAGCTCAAAGCTAATTGTGCTTTTAATAGGAGGAGCTTTATTAGTAAGTATGATTTTTCGAAAAAGGCTTTTTGAAGAATATAGACGTTTTAGGATTAAGAAGGAAAAGGGTATGGAGGGGTTTAAAAAGAGATATTTTGAAATAATTCGTATTGCAAAATTAATGGATGAAGCCGAGATTAAGGGTACTCCAAAAGAAATTATAAATATCTTGAATAATAAATTCAGTTTTAGCGAGCATAATCTTGGAGAGATAGTTAATGAAGCTTTTTACTCAGGAAAGATTATAAAGCAGTCACAGCTTGACATCATGGATGAGGCTTATGAAAGTATATTTAGGGTATATATCAAACACAAGAATACTGACAATTAAAAGAGCTTCAACTGCTAGTAAACTCTAGGAGATTTATTGTGATGAGGAGGGAATAGCATGAGAGTAATTCAAGTGGAAAATTATGAAAAAATGAGTAAGCTTGCAGCAAAGATAATTTCTTCCCAAATAATTCTAAACCCTAAAATAAAAATAGGTCTAGCTACTGGGTCTACCCCAGTAGGTCTTTATGAGGAGCTAATAAAGCTCTACAAGGAAAAAGAAATATCCTTTTCAGAGGTTTTAACCTTTAACCTAGATGAATACTATCCTTTAAAAAACAGCCATAAAAGTAGCTATCATGTATTTATGGAGGAGAATTTATTTAAGCATGTTGACATAAAAATAAGCAATACTCATATTCCAAATGGGGAAGCTGAGAATCCTTTCGAGGAGGCTTTACGTTATGAAAAAGCTATAGAAGCTGTAGGAGGAATAGACCTTCAGTTACTTGGAATAGGTATAAATGGTCATATTGGATTTAACGAGCCTAGTGACTACTTCGAAAAGGAAACTCATCTTGTAGATTTAAGCAAAGCTACTTTAAACTCAAATGCAAAATATTTTGATGATAGAGAATCTATGCCTACAAAGGCTATCAGTGTAGGCATAGGAACAATTATGAAGAGCAAGAAAATTTTACTGCTAGCAAGTGGAACTAGCAAGTCAGAAATTGTAGAGAGAATGATTTATGGAAAAGTAAGTCCAAAGGTTCCTGCCTCTATTTTGCAATTTCATAACGATATAACTGTAATCCTAGATAAAGAAGCGGGTAAAGGACTTAAGCTTCACGATAAAAACGCATAAATAAATCCTCGTTTTTTGTAAATTTTACTCCGTAATAGCTTTCATTTATATCTATATATTCTATGAAGTGGAGTTCATCATCCTTTAATCTGGTTATGAGCTCTTCTTTTGGTATAAAATAGTCATCAGAAGCTTTTAAGCCTAGGTCAGCTTCTGTTTTTTCTATTTCAAGTATCCATAATTCACCGTCTTCTTTTAATAATCTTTTTATTTCTTTAACAAATTGTTTTACGTTTGGTATTTTTTTTAGTATATGAAACATGAAAATAACATCAGCAGAGCCATCAGGCAGTGCAGTTGTGTAGTTATGAGATCTAATAAATTTTGCATCAGAGGATTCTGGCCTTGCTCTAAGTAGTTCGTTGATAGTGTCGATACTTAAATCAACTCCTATCACATTGGTGAAGAACTTTTCTGAGGTAAAAGTAAAGTAACCGTCATTGCAACCAAAATCAATAAAAGTGCCTTTGTAAGCTCTTTTGTTCATAAATTTTAAAATTACATCCTCAGCTGGTGGCAGATAAGCTTTAGCTTCCTTTGAAATATTATTATTTTTGTTGGTATCCATGGGAATCATCCTTTCGACGCCAATATAAAATCAATTAAATTTACAGTTTAATGATTATAATACATGAAAAAAATGGTAATATTATTGTGAAATCTATTCTTAGTAGTTTGTAAATAACATTATTAATTCTTTTAAGCTATATACCTATTTTTTCCTTTTTTACACCAATTTTTTTAAGATTTATATTTAATTTTTCTAATATAGAAAGGACTAGGTCTATGAAAGCTACAAAAATTATCAGGGATGTCATTCATTCAGATATTGTTTTTGACCAAAGATTTATGAAGATAATTGACACTAAGGAATTTCAAAGACTTAACAGAATAAAACAGCTCAGCTGCGAATATATGGTATTTCCAACAGCTACGCATACAAGAATGGCTCACAGCCTAGGAACCTATTATGTAATGGGAAAGCTGATTGAACATTTTAGCGCACTGCTCTTAGAAATGGGCTACGAAGTAAAAAATGAGGATAAGGATTTGGCTTTATGCGCTGCCTTGCTTCACGATATAGGACATGGGCCATTTTCTCACACCTTTGAAAAAATCTTTATGATGAAATCTCATGAGGACTGGGCAGTTAGCATATTAAAAAACACTGAAACTGAAATAAATAGTGTTATACTGAAGGAGTTTGGAGAAGATTTTTTGATAAGGCTTACAGAAATTATATCCAAAGCATATAAGCATCAAGATGAAAATGGGATATTTTTTATTATCTCCACTCTTGTTAGCTCTCAAGTAGATGCAGACAGGATGGATTATTTATTAAGAGACGCTTACTTTACAAGTGTAACCACTGGAAACTACGATTTTAAAAGACTTATAAGAGCTTTTGGAGTTGAAAAAAATTCTAAGGGCGAACTTATAATTTTTATACATCAAAAATTTATAGCAACCTTAGAAGAATATATATTAGCGAGATACTACATGCACAAAGAAGTGTATCAGCATTCAGTAAAGCGTCAAATGGAAGGGATATTGCAAAAAATATTTGAAAGAGCTAAGCAGCTTTATACTTCTGACAATGATATAGAAATAGCTAGTATCATAGAAAAACTATTCAGAAATGAAAAGCTCTTAGTTGAGGATTACTTAAAGCTGGATGATACGACCTTGCTATATCACGTATCCCTATGGCAGGAGAACAAGGATGAAATCCTATCTAGGCTGTGCAAATCATTTATTGAGAGAAAGAAGTTCAAAAAGTACACTTTTTCTCAAGAGAGCCATATGCAAATAACTAAATTTAAAGAAAAGATTAATGAGCTTTTACTTGAAAATAATAAGCCTCCAATTGAAGATTATTCCAAAGAGTATTTTTATATAGAAGACGATAGAGATTTAAAGCTATATGTAAATACTAAGGAGAATATTTGGATAAAAAGAAAAGATAATAAGCTTCTGGATTTATCTGAGGTTTCTATCATTATCAACGAAAGCAGTATATCAAATAAAAGCGAATGCACCAAAAGAGTATATATAAGTCCTGAAATTTTTAATCTGAGGTTTGGACTTGAAGTTGATTTGATTGAAAAGCTTGGTACGTGGTAAAAATAAAATAAGTATGTTTACAAATATTATGACAATGATTTTAGTTCTTATTATTGTGAAATAAGCTAGGTATTTTTATATAAGGAGAAGCTGGTTTTTCTCTATTAGATAAGGTGGGTGGGTTATGCAAAAGGAAAAAATGTTAAGTGCTAGTGATTTATCTTTATTCTGTTATCAACTATCTCTAATATTTAAGTCTGGTATTCCGATTTTAGATGGAATGGAAATTTTTGCAAAGGATATGATGGATCCTAGGCTAAAAGAAGTAGCTCAGGATATGCAACAGCAGTTAGCCCAAGGCTATAGTCTTCATAGTGTTATAGAAAAATACAAATTCTTTCCAGTCTATTTGGCAAGCATGGTTAAGATAGCAGAGCAAACTGGAAATCTGCAAGATGAGCTTGAGAGACTGTCCGATTATTATGAGCAGACAGATAGACTCAATAACAAGATAAAAAGTGCAGTGACTTATCCTCTTATACTGCTTGTATTGATGGCAGGAGTAATACTTTTTCTAGTGCTAAAGGTACTTCCTATGTTTCATGAGATACTTCTATCTTTAGGGGGAGACATTCCAGTAAGCACCAAAATAATGATTGATTTAGCTAATATTTTGAAGACCTATGCTTTAGCAATTATTGGGGTTTTAATCATTGCAATAGCCTTACTTCTATATTATTTTAAATCACAAAAAAATATTGAATCAGGGGATAAGATTTTATTTAAATTGCCATGGATTAATGCCACCTATAAAAAAATTATATCTGCAAGACTAGCAAATGCGATGACTATGATGTTAAAAGCAGGCTCTTCATTTGATGAAGCTTTAGATATGTCAAAAAAATCAGTGGGAAATGCTTATGTAGAATCACTGCTAGAAGCTGCGAGACTAAACATTATAAATGGCTCAGACCCAGTAAAGGAGCTAGATAATCTAGGGATTTTCCCTGTACTATTTATGAAAATGCTCAAAATAGGTCACATGACTGGAGAGCTTGAAAGTAGTTTAAGCAAAATATCTGTAATTTATGATAAAGAAGTTGAAAAGTCATTGTCGAAGATAACCACGATGATAGAACCTGCGCTGGTGACCATATTATCTCTTATTATTGGAGTAATGTTGTTTACAGTTATGCTTCCTCTAATTAATATCATAGCCGCTATCGGATAAAAGGAGGGGGAGTTATGATTAATGCAGTTAAATCAAAAATCATACCTATACTTTTTTTAACAATAATTCTAGCATATATGTTTTTTAACTTCCAAGGATTAAGCTCATTTTTAGCTACTTCAGATAGCGATAATATAGAGAGCGTTAGAAAATCTATAGAAAATGCCGCAGTTCAATGCTATGCGCTAGAAGGACATTATCCTCCAAGTATAGACTACCTTAAAGAAAACTATTCTATAATTACCAATGAGGATGCATATATCTACCATTATGAAGTAGAAGCATCAAACATTATGCCAACTATATTGGTATTTAAAAAATGGAAGGAATAGTGGAACTTATGAAAAAAAATAATAAAGGAGTAAGCAAGGTAGAAGTGATTCTCGTTATGATATTAATCCTGCTTATGGGGTTAGCGGTGTTCACCCTAGTAGTATCCTCTAGTGATACCTATAAAAATGTCATAGATGAAAAAGAGAATTTATCAAATCTAAGAATTGCTGCTTCATATATAGATAATAAAATAAAACAATCTGATGAGCAGTCCTCTATCTATATTAAGAATAATCCTATAAATGGAGAAGCATCTATTGTAATAGTTCAAAGGGTAGATAATGAAAATTATGAAACCTGGATATATTTAAGCGATAAAATGCTTAAAGAAGCTTATATAAAACAAAATCAGGAATTTACTGACGATATGAGCTTTGATATAGCCTCTATCGAAGAGTTTGTACCGAGCATTAATGATGATATTATGGAAATTACAATTTCAGGAAATAAAGCTTCCGATACATTTTCAAAGAGATATTTAAAAATAAACTTGAAATCAAATGAAGGATAGGGGGGAGGCTATTTTGAATAAGAGAAATGGATTTACTTTGATTGAAATAATAATATCTATAGGAATAGTCTCTTTTCTAAGTGTATACCTCCTTCAGATATTTATAACAGCAAAAAACTTAAACGAAGTCACCTATGATTTAGACAATGCAGTCATTGTAAGCAAATCAGTTATGGAATCCCTATCAGCAGGAGAAAAAATTGGTCCAGATAGTGATGATATAATACTAAAAAATGCAAGGAAGCTTTCCGATGAATTAATATATACAGTAAAACTAGGTGATGATTTCCAACCAGTAGATAGTGATTTTGTGGACTCTTCCTATATTATGAATATCACTTTGGATTTAGTAGATTCATCAGAGCTTAGTAATATGGGTTTATACAACATATCAGTTGATATACAAAGGGAAAAGCCATATTTCTTGAAATCTAGCCAAAATAAAGAAATTTATGCATTAAATGCCTCTAAAGGACTACTACTAGATATAGGAGGCGATACAAGTGATTAAATTTAAAACTAGAACTGGCAGTTCATCGATACTTGTTATACTATTAGTAGTAACTATGGTAGTATTTGGAGTTTTAGCTATGATGTCATCATATTCTGGACTTAAAATGGCTAGAAAAACTGCTCAGTGGACTCAGGATTATTACGAGCTTGAATCAAAGGCTGAAATTATGCTTTACGATATAAAAAATATAGTGCATCAAAGCATTGTAGCATCAAATACCACAAGTCAAGATTATTGGACTAGCTTAAATAGAGCTCTTCAGGAATTAGATAGCTCAGAGGTGACGTTGACCTATGATGCAGATAAAATTATTGTAAAAGGGAATTTTGTAAACTCATCAGGAGATAGATTTCTAGCTTTGCTTACTCTTGAGAATCTAGCACTAGACAATGATATAGCTATAGAAGAGGATTTAATTGAGATAAATACCTGGAAGCTGATACCAAGAGAGGTTGAGTATGAGGACGCAATAGAATTTAAAGATCTGGAGGTAAACATAGAAAATGATTGAGCTACAATCTCTACTAAAAGAAGCAGTTGACAAAATGGCCTCAGATATATTTATAAGTGTTGGAGTACCACCTACACTTAAGATAAATGGACAATTAATAAAGGTTGATGATGAAAAATTAAATCCAGAAACGGCAAAAAAGATGATAAGCGAACTATTTAAAACAGAGGAAGACTTTCTTGATTTTGTAAAAGCTGGGGAAAAAGATTTTTCTACATCTTTAGCTGGAATTGGAAGGTTTAGAGTAGCTGCATACATCCAAAGAGGCTCTATGGCAGCGGCTATAAGGGTACTGAGGTTTGAATCACTAGACCTTGGACAGCTTAATATTCCAACAGAAATTCTTGATTTTCACAGTAAGAAAAAAGGCTTGATTTTAGTTACTGGGCCTACTGGCTCTGGAAAATCTACAACACTATCGGCAATAATAAGCTTAATCAATAAAAAAAGATCATGCCATATTCTTACGCTAGAAGATCCTATTGAGTATCTTCATAAGCATGACAAGAGCATAGTGGATCAAAGAGAAATAGGAATAGATACCAAAAGCTATTCCATGGCATTAAAATCTGCATTAAGACAAGCACCAGATGTAATTTTAATAGGAGAAATGAGAGATTATGAAACTGTATCAATAGCTCTTACAGCAGCTGAAACAGGACATCTTGTATTATCTACGCTACATACAACTAGTGCAGCAAAAACCATAGACAGAATAATCGATGTGTTTGAACCATCGCAGCAGCAGCAAATAAGAGTTCAGCTTTCAACGGTTCTTACGGCTGTTGTGACTCAACAGCTTCTTCCATCGATAGACGATAGTAGGATACCTGCATTTGAGGTGATGATAGCAAACCCTAATATTAGAAATCTAATAAGAGAGGCTAAAATACCTCAAATAGATGCAGCAATACAAACTGGAAGAGCTTTTGGTATGATGAGTATGGACATGAGCATAGCAAATCTATATAATGAAGGAAAAATAACTAAGGAAACAGCTTTAGCCTATGCTGTAAATCCTGAGGGGATAACGAAATATTTTAAGTGATAATTAGAGAAGGTGATTTAGATGATTAAAAAGATATTGTTCATAATTTTAGTGATGTTTATTACTGGCGCTTTTAATGAAGCTTATGCGGAGGTTAAGATTGATGATGCTAATTCTGGAAACGGAGTAGTAGGCGTAAGCTATAGCAGTAATTCTGGTAAGAAAATAAAGGTTATGATTCAAAAAGATTCAACTAAATACACCTATAATTTAAAGCCAGATGGAGCTGTAGAGAAATTTCCTCTTCAGATGGGCGATGGAAAGTATAAAGTAAGCGTTCTAGAAAATACATCTGGAACAAAATACAGCTATTTAGATACAAAGACAATTGATGTAAAGTTAAAAAATCCTAATGTTGTTTTTTTGAATTCCATACAAAATATAAAATGGGATAACAATCTAAACTCAATAAAAAAAGGTAAGGAATTAAGTGGAGAACAAAAGGAACACGATAAAAAGCTTTCTACACTTTATTCATATATCATAAAAAATGTAACTTATGATTATGATAAAATACCTTATCTTACAACTGACTATAATCCAAACATAGAGCAGACCTATAGAGATAAAAAGGGTATCTGCTATGATTATTCTTCTTTATTAGCAGGAATGCAAAGAAGTCAAGGTCTTCCTACAAAGCTAGTAAAAGGCTATGCTAAAGGAGTAGATGGATATCATGCGTGGAACGAGGTCTTAATTGGAGGAAAATGGGTTGTAGTTGACTCTACCTTTGATGCTGCAATGTGGGGTGGAAAAATCAGTCAAAAAATGATAAAGAGTGCAAATGATTATACTAAAGTAAATGAATATTAAACTAAAGTAAATAAACATCCAATTAAAGTAAATAAACATTATACTGATGCTATAGAATTATTTTATTGTATGAATAAGATAACTCTATAGCTGTTTTGTTGACTGAATATTTTAAAAGGTGTAATATAGTAGGGGAAACTGATAATTAATTTCTATTAAGAATAGGAGAATATATATGAGCATAACAGTAGATAAAAAAGCTTCAGATGAGCTAAAATCAATTTTATCAGAAAAAAACATCAATACAGATACACTTCGTATATTTTTATCTGGAATGGGCTGTTCTGGACCTATGTTCAATCTTGCTCAAGATGAAGCAAAAGACTCAGATTTAAAGGTAGAATTTGAAGGTCTTAATTTCGTCGTAGATAAAACTCTAGTATCTCAGTACGATGGGTTTGAAGTTCTATATGTAGAGCAAGGAGATATGGGTGGAGTGTATGTGCAAGCTCTTAATGTAGGAGAATCAAGTGGTTGCAGCAGCTGTAGCGGTTGTAACTAAAAAAATAACATTAACCTGAAATATAGAAAAATCTGCTAGAGCATAAAAGCTTTTAGCAGATTTTTTTAATTAATATCATAAAAAAAATACTATACGTATTAATGATTTATGATAAAATATTTACAAGAAGCTAAGGGAGGGAATTTTATGCAAAAAAACCTAGAAAAATATGCAAAACTTCTTGTTAGAAATGGACTCAATATTCAAAAAGACCAGCTACTTGTTGTAAATGCGCCTATTGAGGCAGCTGAATTTGTCAGAATAGTAGCTAAACAAGCCTATGATGAAGGAGCTAAAAATGTACATGTTGAATATAGAGATGAAGAGCTAGCACTTGTAAAGTATTTAAATGCACCATTTGAAGCATTTAAAGAGGCTATGCAGTGGAAGGCAGATGGATTCGAGCAAATGGCTTCAGAAAATGCTGCTTTTTTAAGCATTACGGGAACTGACCCTGATTTATTTAAGGATGTAGATCCAGAAAGAATAGCAGAAGCAAATAAAACAAACTTAAAATCGACGGAAAAATTTAGAAAATATACACTTAATTCAAAAGTTTCATGGTGCGTGGCGGCAGTGCCTAGTCCATCATGGGCAAAAAAGATTTTCCCTGATGATACAACTGAAAATGCCATAGAAAAACTATGGGATAAAATTTTTATTGCTAACAGAGTTTATGATGAAGATCCAGTTGTTTCATGGGATAATCACATTAAAAATTTAACTGAAAAAGTAGATTTCCTAAACAATAATCAATTTAAATCACTTCACTATAAATCTGCAAAGACAGATTTGGTAGTTGAACTGCCAGAGAATCATGTGTGGGCAGGTGGAGGAGAGTACAACGAGTCAAACGTGTATTTTGTTGCCAATATGCCAACTGAGGAAGTGTATACTATGCCACTTAAAACTGGAGTAAACGGATATCTAACTAGTACTTTCCCGCTTAATTATTCAGGGAACTTGATAAATAATTTTAAGCTTACTTTTAAAGACGGAAGAATAATTGAAGTTGAAGCGGACACAGGATTAGAGACTCTTAAAAAGCTAATTGATACCGATGAAGGCTCTCATTATCTTGGAGAGGTTGCACTAGTTCCTTATGATTCACCTATAAACAACACTGGGATAGTATTTTACAACACGCTTTTTGATGAAAATGCTTCATGCCATTTTGCATTGGGAGCAGCTTATCCTACCAGCATAAAAGGTGGAGATAAGATGACAGACGAAGAGCTAGAGCAAAAAGGTGCCAATACCTCGCTTACTCATGTTGACTTTATGATAGGTAGCAAGGATATGAATATAGTTGCTACTAAACATGACGGAACTAAGGTTCAAATATTTAAAGATGGTGACTGGGCATTCTAAATTATTTATCAATAACAACAATTCGGTATATTCGAAATATTGACTGAAATTTCTAGTCATGATAAAATTATAATTAAGTTATTATATAGAGCAGGAGGAATTAAGGGTGAAAAACGGAATAGTTAAATGGTTTAATGCTGAAAAAGGTTTTGGATTCATATCAGTTGAAGGGGAAAAAGATGTTTTCGTACATTTTTCTGCAATCCAATCTGAGGGATACAGAAGCTTAGAAGAAGGTCAAGAAGTACAGTTCGAAATCGTTGATGGAGACAAGGGACCTCAAGCAGCAAATGTTACTAGAATATAATTCGATATTCTAAAGCAAAAACCCAAGGATTTATCCTTGGGTTTTAATTTTATCTATAGAACTTCTACGTTATATTTTGATTTTAAATCAGCTATATGGTTTTGGTAGATTGCACCTTGTTTTTCAGCCATCATATTACGAAGCAGGTTAGAACGAACTTCTTCAAAAGAAAGTAGTCCTGATTCTTGCTTGTCAGTTACTTTTATTATATGAAAACCAAATTGAGTTTCTACAGGCTCAGATATTTCTCCTACAGCCATTTTGAAAGCAGCCTCTTCAAATTCTGGGACCATTTGACCTTCGCCAAACATACCTAAATCTCCGCCTCTTTCTTTAGATGGACAGCTTGAGTATTCTTTTGCAAGAGCTTCAAATGACTCACCTTGAGCTAACTTACCTTTTACTTCTTCTGCTAAGCTAACGTCGCTTACTAGAATATGGCTAGCTTGTACCTTTTGTGGAGATATAAAGCCTTCTTTATTTTCGTTATAATAAGCTTCTAGTTCTTCATGAGTAACAGAAACTGAATTAATTAGGTTTTGGATGCTGTATTGTGTAACGAAGTTCTCTTTTAATTTTTCGAACTCGCTTTGGAATTTAGCATCGTTTTCAATAGAACTTTCTAAAGCTTCAAGATAGAATAGCTTTTGGTTTACTAATTCTTGAAGTAGAGCCTGCTTTCCTTGCTCGCCTTGGAAATTAGCAGCTATTTGAGGGTTGAGATTTTTAAGCATATGCTCTAAATCAGATTCTGTAATTTGATGTGTGGCAACTTTTGCCAATACTTTTTCTTTGTTTTCCATGTGTAATCTCCTTTTTATATGGGTTTTAAGTCTCGCTTAGTTAATCTTATCAGAACTAATTCAAAAAGTCTAATTATTAAAAAGACTCAAAGAGGTGAAATAATATGAGTGAAGAATTTGAAGTAAGTAAAATTAAAAAAATCAGATATAATCTTTATCACGTCATTTTTAATGAGGAAATAGTTCAAAAATTTACAGATGAAACTATGGCAACATTTAGAGTGAATCAAGGAACAGTTTTTTCGAAAGACACCTATGACGAAATGGTGAAAAATGACCAAATTAAAAGAGCGAAATCAAGAGGCTTAGATATACTTAGCAGGTCTTCTAAATCTAAGATGCAGATAAAAAGCACATTGAAAAGAGAAGGGTTTTGTGAAGAAGCAATAGAAAATGCACTTGAATTTTTAGAAAACTATAAATTTGTTGACGATCAGAAATTGGCAACTGATATAGCAAAGAATAAAGCAAGTACAAAAAAATGGTCAAAGAGGCAAATGGTATCTAAGCTTATGGAAAAAGGTATTTCGAAAAATGATATAGAAGAGGCACAGACTTATATAGACGATGATAAGGAGCTTGAAAATGCAAGCTATCATGGATTTAAAAAATTCAAATCTCTATCTGAGAGCAAGCCATTTGATGAGAGACTTTCCAAAACTGCACAGAGTTTAGGATATAAAGGATTTTCTTATGACATTATAAGAAAAGTAATTGATGAAATAAAAAAGGAAAATGATAACTAAATATTTCTTTATAGCAAGATAATCCTATGGTATAATATAGGCTTGTAAAAAGTGCGACGTAGTTTTAACTGGAATGACCAGTTTTTTCAATTTAATGAAGGAAGTGTAAATTTGAATACTAGAAACGATATTAGAAATGTAGCAATAATTGCTCACGTTGACCACGGAAAAACGACATTAGTAGATGCTCTACTAAAACAAAGTGGAATATTTAGAGAAAATCAGCATGTACAAGAAAGAGTAATGGACTCTAATGATTTAGAGAGAGAGCGTGGAATTACTATCTTGTCAAAGAATACAGCTATCGACTATAAAGGTACGAAAATAAATATAGTTGATACTCCAGGCCATGCTGATTTTGGCGGAGAAGTTGAACGTGTACTTAAAATGGTAAATGGAGTTATTCTTGTTGTAGATGCTTTTGAAGGCCCTATGCCTCAAACTAAGTTTGTTCTTAAAAAAGCTCTAGAACTTAGCTTGCCTGTACTTGTATGCGTAAATAAAGTCGATAGACCAGAGGCTAGACCGGTAGAAGTAGTTGATGAGGTTCTAGAGCTTCTATTAGAGCTAGATGAGAGCGAAAGATATTTAGAGTCTCCGTTTATATTTGCTTCTGCAATTGGTGGCTGGGCGTCAACTGACATAAATGAAAAGAAAGATACTATGGAAGATATGTACGAAGCTATATTAGAGCATATTCCAGCTCCACAAGGAGAGCTTGATGGACCTGTTCAGCTTCTTATTACTACTATTGACTACAATGAATATGTAGGAAGAATAGGAGTAGGAAAAGTAGAAAGAGGGACTGTAAAAGTAAACCAAGATGTTATGCTTCTAAATCATCTTGAGCCTGAGAAAAAGCATAAGGTTAGAATAGGTAAGCTTTATGAATATAATGGTCTTGCAAGAGTTGAAGTTACTGAAGCTAAAATGGGAAGCATAATAGCTCTTAGCGGAATAGAGCAAATTCATATAGGAGACACTCTTACTGATTTAGAGGTACAAGAAACTATAGAGTTTGTAAAAATTTCTGAGCCTACTATAGCAATGAACTTCTCTGTAAATGACAGTCCATTTGCTGGTCAAGAAGGTAAGTTTATAACTTCTAGACAATTAAGAGACAGACTTATGAAAGAGCTTAATACTAATATATCTCTGAGAGTTGAGGAAATGGATACAGCGGATACATTCAAGGTATCTGGAAGAGGAGAGCTTCACCTTTCTATTCTGATGGAGACTATGAGAAGAGAAGGCTATGAGCTTCAAGTTTCTAAACCAGAGGTTTTATTTAAAAGAGATGAAAATGGAAAGCTTCTAGAGCCTATGGAGAGAGCCGTAATAGATGTTCCTGAAGATTTTATGGGACCGGTTATGGAAAAGATGGGAACTCGTAAAGGCGAAATGATCAATATGCAACAGTCAAAAGGTGGATATGTGAGACTTGATTTCTCTATTCCAACTAGAGGACTTATAGGCTATAGATCTGAGTTTTTAACTGATACAAAAGGAAACGGTATACTTAACACTATATTTGATGGATATCAGCCTTATAAGGGTGATATAATAGCTAGAAGTCAAGGTTCATTAGTAGCTTTTGAAGATGGAGTAGCAGTTGCTTACGGGTTGTTTAATGCACAAGACAGGGGTATTCTTTTTATCGATCCAGGACAAAAAGTATATCAAGGGATGGTTATAGGAAGCAATTCAAGATCAGGGGATATAGATGTAAACGTATGTAAGAGAAAGCAAGCCACAAACATGAGAGCATCTGGCTCAGATGAATCGCTTAGACTTTCTCCACCTAAAAGAATGTCTCTTGAAGAAATTCTTGAGTTTATAGATGAAGATGAGCTTGTTGAGATTACACCAAAATCAATGCGTATCAGAAAGAAAGTTTTGGATAAAACTCAAAGAGCAAGAATAACTGCAAAAAATAAAAAGTAAATCCCTAACTTTTTCCACATTTTGCACGAATTTATACCATATATCTAAAGTATTATAACAATAAGGAATGAAACACAACCTTACAACCCACCCCTTTTTTCATGTAAATCCGATGCAGCTAGCTGCATCGGAACATTTTACAAACCCTTGGCTTAACCTGCCAATACTATATACTTCACCCTCCTAAGCTGCCCACATAGAGTGGCAGCTTTTTGTTTACAGAAAAAACTATAAGAAAGTAGGGTAATTATGAAGCATATTTTCATAGTAGATGATGAGAAGCGTATCAGAGACTTAATCGAGATGTATCTAAAAAAGGAAGGATATAACACAACTACCTTTGAAAGTGCAGATGGCGTGCTATCAGCTATAAGAGAATTTATGCCAGACTTACTGGTTTTAGATATAATGATGCAAGGCTTAGATGGTTTGGATTTGTGCAAGGAAATTAGAAAAATTAGTGAAGTGCCTATAATTTTTGTATCAGCAAGAAGCGATGAACTAGATAGGATACTCGGACTAGAGCTAGGTGCAGATGATTATCTTGCAAAGCCTTTTTCTCCTAGAGAGCTAGTCGTAAGAATAAAAACCATATTAAAAAGAACGACTAAATCCTCAGAGCATAATGACGAAATTTTGAAAACAAAGGATTTGGAGATATATGTTCAAAGAAGAATAGTCAAATGTATGGGGCAAGACATACCTCTTACTATAAAGGAGTACGAGGTACTGGAATTTTTGATGAAAAATATCAATCTACCTCTTTCTAGAGAACAAATTATCGAGTCTATTTGGGGATATGATTACGATGGTTATGATAGAAACGTCGATGATACTATAAAAAGGCTTAGAAAAAAGCTTAAGACTGCAAAATCAAGAGTGGTAATAAAAACAGTCTGGGGCTATGGATATAGGATAGATGACAATGAGTAAAATAGGAAAAAAAATAATGCAGAGCTATTTTATCATTATATTAGCAACTGCATTTGTATTTATGGGCATTTCAAAAATGTCCTTCAACGATATCCTCAATAGGCAGACAAGGCTGGATCTCAAAAAAGACGCTGACGTAGTAGCCAAGCAAATAAACATGGTGATAGATCAAAAAATTGAAATGACTGTTGTTGATGGAAGCCCTAATGTGAAAATCCAAATAAGTAAGAATTTTTTTGGAGAAAATGCTCTTAGCATTTCAGAAATTATTCTCCCAAAAGGCATGGGTTATGCTCATAATAGACTTGCAACGACTCATTTTATAATAATGGATGTAGACAAAAACCTCATCTTTCAATCCTATAATACAGAGCAGGAACCTATAAATCCTTTAGAGATAGACAAGACCAAATATTATGTAGAGCAAAGACCTCTGATTTCCTCTTTAGACCAAGAGACTTTAGGCTATCTTGTTATGCTTGCTAAGAAAGAAGATTTAAGTGTAATAAATGCTCTTATCAATAGATCTGTATTCTTAGGTTTTTTAATAGCACTTTTTATTGCTAGTATAATCTCTATATTTTTTGAAAGAGGAATAATAAGCCCAATAAATAAACTAAAGAAAAATATAGCCTCCTTCTCTTTTACTGATGATGAAATCATCTGGGAAGAAATAAAAACAAAAGATGAGCTAGCAGAAATCAATCAGGATTTTCTTAAAATGGCATACAAGCTAAAAGAATATGATAAGAAGCAAAAAGAATTTTTCCAAAATACCTCTCATGAGCTAAAGACTCCACTTATGTCTATTCAAGGATATGCAGAGGCTATCAAGGACAAGGTAATGGATGAGAGCATGGTTGATGAAGGTCTGGATATAATAATAGATGAAAGTAAGAAGCTTAGAGATACAGTTAACTCAATTGTTTACCTTAGTAAAATGGAAAATCTTATGAGTGAGGAAAAGTCCATTAGAATAAATCTCTGGGAAGCTGTAGAAGAGATAATAATAAGGCTTACACTTCTAGCCAAAGAGAAAAATATAACCTTTAAGAATAATATTGCTCACTATATTGTGGTTAGAACTAGTGATGATAGATTAGACAGAGTTTTTTCAAATATACTTTCAAATGCCTTAAGATATGCAAAATCTCAAATATCTATTGAATCCTTTGAAATCGAAACTGGTCATATAATAATAAAAATTCAAGATGATGGACGAGGCTTTGAAAATAATGAGGAGCTGTATATATTTGACAGATTTTACAAAGGTAAAGGAGGCAACACTGGACTTGGACTATCTATAGTAAAAAGCATTGCAGAGTCAAATGGCTGGGGACTCAAGGCTTATAATGCAGATGAAGGTGGAGCTGTAGTAGAAATTGTGATACCACCACTTAGAGATAAAGATGTAAACTAAAAAAAGGATTGTCTGATATTTCCAGACAGTCCTTTTTTTACTTATATTTCAGAGGTTTTAGTATACTGATTTGAGGATTTTATAGTAGCTATAGGAGCTTTTGAAGCGCTGTAGGCTGCATCTACTGTAGTATCAACTATAATCCAGTTTCCGTCAATAAACACTTCGTTCCATGCATGGTATTCATTTACTAAGGTAGAGCTACCTTTTACTACCTTGGCGGGAATCCCTTGGCTTCTTAGCATAGAAGCAAATAAAACACTGTAGTCATAGCAAATACCTGACTTTGATTCATAAATTTTTTCTATATCAGGCATATATCCTGGTTTAACTGTAGCTGCTTTATTATAATCATAGCTATAATTTTTAATAACATAATTGTATATAGCATCAAATTTTTCTTTATCAGTTTGAAGATTTTTTGTGAGCTCTTCAGCTTTTTTTATTGCCATCATTTGCTCACTCCAGTTAACAGTAGCAGTTGAAACAAGGTACATAGCTGTATCATCTGCTATATAAGCGTCGATTTTTTGAGTGTATACTGATTTATAGCTATTCCCTGATGTGTTTTGCATTATTTTTATAGTGTAGCTTCCGTTGTCGTAAATTAAAGGGAAGCTTTGAGCTGTATTAGCAGCTAAATCAAAATATTGTTTTTGCCCATCTTTTTCAATTGCTAATTTATATTTAGATTGATAATTTGTAGAGTAATTGACTTTGATTATTCCTTTAGCAACATCGCTCTCGTCTATTATCTTTGCATCTGCATGAGCTAGATTGGGAAAGGTTACACTAGCAATCGATAAAGCAATTAATAAATACTGTTTTAAATTTTTTTTCATAATAAAAACTCCTTTTCGGTAGCTAGGCTGCCAACCAGTTACGGTAAGGCCCTATAGCTTTGCGTCATAGCATTTCTACTACTTTGCCATTGTCGTGAGGAGAGATCTAATAGATCAATCGCACGTAAAAACAATTTACTATTTATATTCTTATTATACCAAAATTTTCAAGTAAATAACATTACATTTAGATTAAAACGTAAAAAATATTTAAAAAAATATTTTAATATTAAAATATAAAAAAATAAAACTAACTAAAACTAACTCAACCTAACTATTTATTGACAATTATAAAAACTCAAATTAAACTTAAGATAAGAAATCCGAATATTTATACATATTAAGGGGGAATTTATTTATGAAAAAAAGAAATCTATTTTTTAAAGAAACCTGCTTGGCTTTACTTATGGTATTTGCACTTATGCTTAGCGGATGTACTTCTACGCCTGAAGCTGAGCCTGCACCTGAGCAAGCCAATCAAGAGGTGACAACACCTGAAAATCCAGATATAATATTAGCAACGACAACTAGTACTCAAGATTCTGGGTTACTAGATGTACTCATACCTATGTTTGAAGAGCAAACTGGATATAGAGTAAAAACAATTGCTGTAGGAACGGGTCAAGCGCTTGCTATGGGAGAAAAGGGTGAAGCAGACGTGCTTCTTACTCATGCTCCAGCATCAGAGAAGCCTCTAGTAGAAAGTGGAGCTGTTACTAATTATCAGCTTGTAATGCATAATGATTTCATATTGGTTGGACCATCAAGTGACCCTGCTAAGGTTAAAGACCTAAAATCAGTAGCAGATGCTTTTAAGTCAATATCTGAAACTTCATCTATATTTGTATCAAGAGGAGACGATTCAGGAACCGACAAAAAAGAAAAAGGAATATGGAAAGATATTAATATTCCAAATGAAGGTTCATGGTATCAAGAAACAGGACAAGGAATGGGACAAACTTTAAATATTGCTTCCCAGAAGGAAGGCTATACTTTGACTGATAGAGCTACATTTTTAGCTCAAAAGGATAATCTACAATTAGAGATAGCTGTTCAAGGTGAAAAATCATTGTTAAACATATATCATGTAATGCAAGTGAATGAAGAAAAATTCCCTAAAGTGAATGCTGATGGAGCTAAAGCCTTTGTGGAGTTTATGATAGATTCAAAAACTCAGGATATAATTGGAGAGTTTGGCATGGATGAATATGGTGAGCCACTATTCTTTAAGGATGCAGGAAAAACAGAGGAAGAAATAGGAAAATAAGGCTGTGATTTAATGGATTTGATTATTGAGGGACTTAAAAAAGCGATAAATATGATATTAACGGGTGATCCTGAGGTACTTAGGATCACTCTTTTAACTCTGCAAGTATCTGGAACAGCCACGCTTATAAGCTTGATTATAGGGATACCCTTTGGAACGGTGCTGGCATTAAAAAGATTCCCTGGCAGAGATTTTTTAATGAGTATAGTAAACACAGGAATGGGAATGCCACCAGTAGTTGCTGGATTATGGATTTCTATTTTGCTATGGCGCTCGGGACCTTTAGGCTCACTTAATCTTATTTATACTCCAACTGCAATAATAATTGCTCAAGCGGTGATTGCTTCACCTATAGTAGTAGGACTTACTAGTGCTGCTATTTCTCAAGTAGATCCAAAGCTTAGACTTCAAATCAAAGCTTTGGGAGCAACTAAGTTACAGTATTTATGGTTTTTACTAAAAGAAGCTAGATTTTCTCTGCTTGCTGCTGTGATTGCTGGATTTGGAGCCGTTGTTTCAGAGGTAGGAGCATCAATGATGGTGGGGGGGAATGTAAAAGGATTATCTAGAGTTCTTACTACGGCAACGGTTATGGAAGTATCAAAAGGGAACTTTGATGTAGCAATAGCTCTTAGCGCTATTTTAGTTCTAGTTTCTTATTTGACTACATTATGGCTTACAGTGCTTCAGCAAAAAAGATAGGAGGATATTGATGTTAAAAGCTAAAAATTTATGCTGGCAGCAAGGAAATAAAAAAATACTTGATAACATCGATTTTTCTCTTTTAAAAGGTGAGGTAATAGGGCTTGTAGGACCAAATGGTTCAGGTAAGAGCAGCTTGTTAAAAGTCCTATCTTTTTTGGAGAAGCCTACATCTGGAGAAATATTATTTCAAAATAAGGTAATTGGATCTAATATATCATTAGATATAAGAAGAAAAATAGCTATTGTTTTTCAGGATCCTCTACTTTTAAATACCACTGTATATGAAAATGTAGCTTCAGGTTTAAAGATAAGAGGAAAATCAAAAAAAGAGATAAGTGATAAAGTTGATAGATGGCTAACTAGCTTTGGGATTTCACACTTAATAAATCAAAAAGCGCGCTTACTTTCAGGTGGAGAATCACAAAGAGTAAGCTTAGCTAGAGCATTTGCGATTGAACCAGATGTAATTTTTTTGGATGAGCCATTTTCAGCTTTAGACGTTCCAACAAAAGAGCTATTGATTGATGACATTAATAAAATAATTAAAGATACAAATACCACAGCTGTTGTAGTAAGCCATGATTTTAGGGATATATTTAGACTTGCAAGTAAAGCTATGGTGTTGATAAATGGAAGAGTAGAAGCAGTCGATACTCCATTTAATTTAATTAATAAGTCAACCACGGCTGAAGTAGATAGATTTTTAATACATTGGAAAAATCTAAATTTCTAGATGAGGAAGTTCTTATTGTTAATACAGCAAAGAGCTAGAGATTTATCAGTAAACTTGAATTGCTATAATTAGTTAGCGGTTAGTTACCGATTAGAGAATAGGAGAAATGAGATATTGATAAGTAGTTTTTATGAAAATAAGAAAGAAATAAATAAGCAACTAGAAGCTATATATAGTCAAATACTTCCAGGAAATTGTAAAAGCTGTGCCAATTGCTGCAGCGAATCCGTAGGAGCTTCATTCACTGAGGCGGCAAATATTTATGTTTATTTACTTGAAAATAGTTTGTTTACTCCAGATTTAAAAAAAGCCATTATGGTATATTATCTAGACATATATCAAAAGAGAAATAAATGTCCTTTTTTGGATAAAACCAAGAGATGTAAAATTTATGAAGTTAGACCTCTAAATTGTAGACTATATGGACATTGGCTAAAAGATGACTACGAATCAAATCTCAAACGTCTTCATAAACAAGCACTTGATATTTCAAAAGAATTTAATGAAAATGGTTATGAGGTTTCTAAGGAATATTTGGACTTTCAGATACCATATTGCCATGATTTTATAGGAGAGCTATATGATTTAAGCTTTAGAAATCGATTGTATGACAGGCTTGTGAATATAGACAGTGGTTTTATTATCAGCAATAATCTTGAAATCGATTATGCAGATAAAGGAATCGTAGAGCATATTGCTGGATTGTTGTTTGATACTGAGGCAATTGACAAGCTAAGATTTGAAAACAAATTGACGGATAAGCTAAGAAGAAGGCTAATTAAAATTGCAGAGCATATTATACCAAAAGTTTATATAAATAAGTAGTACACCAAAAACTCAAATTTCTAATTGGATACATTATATGTATAAATTAGAAGTTTGAGTTTTTTTTAACGAAAAAACGCAGGATAAAAAATTTTTTAATTCATAAACTGATGAAAATCTTGCAATGATAGGCTTTTTATTTTCCATTGTGTTATCCTAATAAAAATATATCAAAAAAAGTATGGCACTTTTAAACTAATTGTATTACAATAATACTCGTAATTCAGAAAAAATAATTTATATGGTTATTTTAGGAGGCCGAAATGTCTACGAGAAATCAATGGAATACAAGTGAAATTACCTCAAGCAATACGGTATTTTCTAGAATGAGAACTACAATAGAATCAGCTTTTTGGGGAAATAACGTTCATAATATTGAAAACTTGAAGCAAGCATATCAATTGGCAAAAAATTCGCCTGGAACTGTAGTTACAGATATGCCTGTATACGAGCCAGAAAAAATAGGCTTAGATAAAGATTCAAAGGTATTGCTTTTTAACGATGGGGATGTAAGTGCAAGATGTGCTCAAGCAAGAAGAATTCTAGGTAGTCCTGGAATTAGTGAAGATGAGTATAGTGCTGTAGTTAGAGAAGCAATATATCAAACTAGAACAAAAAAACTTTACCATGCTCAAGCCTGTATTGGACTAGATAAAGATTTTATGATAAAAGCTCATTTATTAATTCCTGAGGGCCATGAAAATATAGCTTACAACTGGCTGTTAAACTTTCAGGAGTTTAACGAAGAGTATATAAGGATGTATGAGGAATCGAAAGCTATAGGTAACGAAGGGGACATCTATGTTTTTTCAGATCCAGACTGGAAAAATGAAAATTATCCTGTTGGGCTTACAATATTTGATCCAAACCACAATTGCGCAGCGCTTTTAGGTATGAGATATTTTGGAGAGCATAAAAAAGGAACTTTAACCTTGGCTTGGGGATGCGCCAATAGAAATGGCTTTGCATCATGTCATGCTGGGCAAAAAAGATATACCTTAAAGGATGGAAGAAATTTTGTTGCAGGTGTATTTGGATTATCTGGTTCAGGCAAATCCACACTAACTCATGCAAAGCACGATGGAAAATACGAGGTTATGGTGCTTCATGACGATGCATTTGTAATTTCAGTTGAAGATGGCTCCTCTGTTGCACTTGAGCCTTCATATTTTGATAAAACTCAGGATTATCCTGCTGGCTGTGACGATAATAAATATCTAATTACAGCTCAAAATTGTGGAGTTACGATAGATGATAAAGGTAATAAAACCTTAGTAACTGAAGATATAAGAAACGGTAACGGAAGAGCAATAAAATCAAAGCTTTGGACTACTAATAGATTAGATAAGTTTGAAAATCCAGTAAATGCTATATTTTGGATTATGAAGGACGAAACATTACCTCCAGTACTTAAGCTTACTGATAATATATTAGCTGCTACTATGGGAGCAACTCTTGCAACAAAAAGAAGCAGTGCAGAAAGGTTACTACAAGGAGTAGACCCAGATGCTTTAGTTATTGAGCCATATGCCAATCCTTTTAGAACCTATCCTTTATCAGATGATTACCTTAAATTTAAAGAGCTATTTGAAAAGAGAGCTGTTGAGTGCTATATTATTAATACGGGTAGCTTTATGGGCAAGAAAATTCCTAAAGAAATAACCTTGGGGATATTAGAGGATATAGTAGATAATAAAGCGAATTTTGTTTCTTGGAATGAAATCTTTGGTATGCAGATACAAGAACTTGCTGGATTTATTCCTAATCTTTCGGATAAAAAATACTTAGAGGCACTAAATAACAGAATTCAAGATAGGATAAACTTTATTAAGAATAAAGAAATCGAACTATGCGGAAGGGATGCTCTGCCAAAAGAGGCTCTTGAAGCTTTAGTAAAAATGAAAGAGAGCATATATTCTCATATAGATTTAAAACATGTAGTAAATATATAAGTTGTTAATTTTATATCTAATTATTGTATTTCCTATTGAAATGAATAATTATTCGGTGTATAATTAAATTAACCGCAGAATGAAGCTGCAAAGATTTTAATTAATACTTTAAAATCAAGCCATGAAGGCTATTGTATTTTTATAATACTTTAGTGTTCATGGCTTTTTTATGCTTTTTACTAATAATAAATTTAGGAGGGTTATCGTGAAGAAAATAGCAATTTCACTATTATGTATTACTATGCTAGCATCTAGCTTGTTACTTGGAGGTTGTAGTAGTAAGCAAGCAGAAAATTCACAATCTGAGGAAAAAGAAGCGAAAAAAGAGCTAGTGCTAGCTCTAGGCTCAGAGCCAGATGGTGGGTTTGATCCTATAAACGGATGGGGAAGATATGGCTCGCCTCTTTTCCAAAGCACACTTTTAAAAAGAGATCAAGATATGAATATAATAAATGATTTAGCAACTGGTTACGAGGTGAGTGAAGATGGCTTAACTTGGACAGTGAGTATAAGAGAGGATGCTAAATTTTCTGATGGACAGCCACTTACATCCGAAGATGTTGTTTTTACTTTCGAAAAGTTAATGGAATCATCATCAACAGTTGATTTAACATTTGTAGATTCAGTTACAAGTAAAAGTGATTTTTCTTTAGAATTTAAACTTAAATCACCACGCTCGACATTTATATCAAATTTAATTGCAACTGGTATTGTTCCAAAAAAATCTTATACTAGTGAATATTATCAAAATCCTATAGGGTCAGGGCCACTAGTTCTTGTTCAGTGGGATAAGGGACAGCAGATAATAGTTAAACCAAATGAGAATTATTATGGACAAAAACCTAATTTCGATAAAATTACATTTTTATTTTTAGAAGAAGATGCTGCTTTTGCTGCAGCAAAGGCAGGTCAGCTTGACATGACAGCTATACCTCCAAGCTATGCATCTCAAAAAATAGAGGGAATGAAGCTTACTGAGGTTTCAAGTGTAGACAATAGAGGAATAATGTTTCCTACAGTAAAAAGTGGGGAAGTTGATGCAGATTCAAATCCAATCGGAAATGATGTTACCTCTGATTTAGCTATTCGACAAGCAATCAATGTTGCCCTTGATAGACAGGCGATAGTAGATGGTGTATTAGAAGGCTATGGAACTAAAGCGTATAGTATTTGTGACAAGATGCCATGGTGGAATGAAGAAACTGTAACGACAGATAATGATGTTGATTTAGCAAAGAAGATATTAGCTGACGGTGGATGGATAGATGCTGATGGCGATGGAATTTTGGAAAAAGACAACATTAAAGCTGAATTTAACCTAGTATACCCATCAGGGGATCAGCTAAGACAGTCGCTTGCTATGGTAGTAGCGGACATGGTTAAACCAATAGGAATAAATATAGTAATAGAGGCTAAAACTTGGGATGAAATAGAAGCAGTTTTACATAAAGATGCGATACTCATGGGATGGGGAAGTCAAGACCCTCTTGAGATGTACAATGTCTACTCAAGCAAGATGAAGGGAGTTGAGTGGTACAATCCTGGCTACTACGAAAATCAAAAAGTAGATGAGTATATGGAAAAAGCTCTTCAAGCCAGAAGTGAAGAAGAAGCAAATGAATACTGGAAAAAAGCACAATGGGATGGTGAAACTGGCCTTAGCGGTAAAGGGGACATTCCTTGGGTTTGGCTAGTTAATAGAAGTCATTTGTATTTAGTTAATGATAAGCTTGATATTGGAAAGCAACAAATACAGCCACATGGACATGGCTGGCCGTTAACCAGCAATATAGAGCAGTGGAAATGGATAGATTAGCTGAAAGGACAATATTATGAATAATAACTCTGTCTTAACCTTTATTATAAAAAAAGTGATTAGATTTACAAGTCTATTATTCGCATTATGCGCATTATCATTTGTACTTATTTCGAATTCTCCTATTGATCCGGTTAAGGCATATATTGGGGCTGACATGATGAATGTCGGCCCTGAGCAAAGAGCTAAGATTGAGCAATATTGGGGACTAGATAAGCCAGCTCATGAGCAATTTCTCTCATGGGCTAGCGCCGTAGCTAGAGGAGATTTAGGAGATTCAAAAATATATAGAAGACCAGTAATAGAAATTATTTCTGAAAGATTTGCAGCATCACTACTTCTTATGGGAACAGCTTGGACCATTTCTGGAATACTTGGTTTTATTTTAGGGATAGTTTCGGCTGTGAAAAAAGGTTCATGGATAGATAAGGTAATTAAATGGTATTGCTTTATTCTTGCATCTACCCCTACATTTTGGCTTGGACTTTTGCTTCTAATAGTCTTTGTAGTATGGCTGGGAATTCTTCCTATAGGGCTTGCAGTTCCTGCTGGAGTTTTGAAAACAGATGTAACACTTGCTGACAAGTTCATGCACTTTATACTTCCGGCTCTCACCCTTAGTATTTTAGGAGTGGCAAATATGGCAATGCATACTAGAACAAAGCTAATAGAGGTACTTAATAGTGACTATGTTTTATTTGCAAAAGCCAGAGGAGAAAGCGACTGGGAAATTGTAAAAAATCATGGTATAAGAAATATTGCTCTTCCTGCTATTACACTTCAGTTTGCTTATTTTGGAGAGCTATTTGGTGGCTCTATACTGGCAGAAAAAATATTTTCCTATCCAGGATTAGGCTCAGCCATAACAGAAGCAGGACTAAGAGGGGATGTACCTCTGCTTTTAGGAATAGTGCTGTTTTCAGCAATATTTGTATTTAGTGGCAACCTAATAGCAGATATTTTGTACAAGGTTGTAGATCCAAGAATGAGGGGGATTAGTGCATCATGAGTGATTATGCAATAAATACAGCAAACAAAAAAAAGCAAAAACAAAAATTCACTATTAATAGAAGGCAGTATACTTTTGGAGTAATTGGATTGTCAATATTGATATTACTTAGTGTATTAATTGCTAGCTATGCACTGCCAGATTCAAATATTGCCACTAATCTAAATGCTAAAAATCTCGCGCCATCATTTGATAATATTTTCGGTACTGATTGGTTAGGAAGAGATATGTTCACAAGGACTATTAAGGGACTTAGACTAAGTGTTGCTGTGGGAGCATTAGCTGCAACAATAAGTGTAGTTTTAGCGACTATATTGGGGCTTATTGCAAGCATTAACGATAAATGCGATTTAGTAGTTAGCTGGTTTATAGATTTATTTTTAGGAATGCCTCACATTGTTTTTCTAATTTTAATATCATTTGCTCTTGGTGGAGGAGTAAAAGGCGTAGTTATTGGAGTAGCAGTAACTCACTGGCCGACTCTTACAAGAATAGTAAGAGCTGAGATACTGCAAATAAAGACCTCTGATTATGTCAAAATTTCTAGGCATATGGGAAAAACAAGCTGGTATGTAGCTACAAAGCACATATTGCCTCATATAGTTCCTCAGCTACTAATAGGCTACTTATTATTATTTCCTCATGCAATCTTACACGAAGCTGCTATAACTTTTTTAGGCTTTGGGTTATCTCCACATAAGCCAGCAATTGGAATAATACTATCTGAATCAATGATGTATTTATCTACAGGTATGTGGTGGCTTGCATTTTTTCCTGGGTTAGCATTGATTATAGTTGTAAAGCTTTTTGATGTGATAGGTGAAAATTTAAAAATGCTGTATGATCCTAGTAGTGCTCATGAATAGGGGAGAGCTTATGAATTTTTTTAATAAAACTAAAGACATTAACAAAGAAAATAATAATATGGATAAGAATATAGATGAAATTAAAATAGAAGATTCTGATTCTGTTTTACTTGATGTAAGTGGATTAAGTGTTTCATTTAATCAATATATAAAAAATTTAAAGCAAGTTGAGCTAAATGTAATCCACGATTTAAATCTCACAGTGAAAAAAGGTGAAATAGTAGCTGTAGTTGGTTCAAGTGGTTCAGGAAAAAGTTTGCTTGCTCATGCTATTTTAGGTATATTGCCAAGCAACGCAATTGTAAGCGGAAATATAGCTTATAATGGAGAATTGCTTAACGATAAAAGAAAAAAACAGCTTAGAGGAAGAGAGATAACATTTATTCCTCAATCAGTAAATTATCTAGACCCTCTTATGAAAGTTGGTAAGCAAGTCCAGATAGGTATGGACAAAAAAGATGCATCTAAAAATCAGAAAAAGTTATTTTCAAGATATGGATTAAAATCTAAAGATGAAGTTAAATATCCTTTTGAACTTTCTGGAGGAATGCTTAGAAGGGTTTTGATATCTACCTCAATAAGACCAGAAGCAAATTTGATTATTGCAGATGAACCAACACCAGGCCTTCACCCTGAGGCACTTGAAGAAACTAAAAATCAAATAAAGGAACTTGCAAATCAAGGAAAAGGCGTAATTATGATAACTCACGACATAAAGTCAGCGCTTGATATTGCAGATAAAATAGCTGTTTTTTATGCAGGAAGTACTCTTGAAGTAGCTCTTGTTTCGGATTTTGAAGGTGAAGGAGAAAATCTTAGGCATCCATATACTAAAGCACTATGGCAGTCTCTGCCTCAAAATGGCTTTAAGGTCACAGAAGGAAGTCAGCCGATGGCAAATAAACTGCCTTCAGGATGTTTATATTCTCCTAGATGTGAAAATACCTGTAGTGTATGTAAAGATGAAAGACCTAAAATGAGAGAGATTAGAAATGGTATGGTGAGGTGCAACAATGCAACTTAAAGCAGAGAATCTAGGCTTTGGATATAGAAAAGACGAATGGATATTTAGAAATAAAGATTTTGAAATAGAATCAGGTGAAATTGTAGGGATATCAGGATACAGCGGATGCGGCAAAACTACTTTTGGGAAAGTTCTTTGCAGTTATTATAAGCCAATTGAAGGAAGCTTGCTTCTTGATTCAAATGAAATTACTTTAAAAAACTACAATCCTATTCAGATGATATTCCAGCACCCTGAAAAATCAGTAAATCCTAGATGGAAGATGAAAAGAATTTTAGAAGAAGGATATACTCCAAGTCAGGATATTTTGGACATGCTAGGGATAGAAAGTGACTGGATGGATAGGTGGCCTATAGAGCTTTCGGGAGGAGAGCTTCAACGATTTTGTGTTGCAAGAGCATTATCTCCTGAAACAAAATTCATAATTGCAGATGAAATGACAACTATGCTAGATGGAATCACTCAAGCTAAAATTTGGGAATCTCTACTTGAAATTTCAAAAGCCATGAATATAGGTCTTGTGGTTATTAGTCATGAAAAAGAACTTTTAAAGAAGCTTTGTGATAGAATAGAACCATTCGAATAGGAAATTCTATATAATTTTTTTCTATTATTTTTTAATAGGTGTGGTAAAATGAATTAATAAGATTATTAATTCATTTTGCTTTTATGGGAGGTACATATTTTATGTATACAATTCTTGTCGTTGACGACACTCTATTTAATAGAAAGCTAATGCTGGAAGTTCTGGAAACAAAAATAGATAATGCAAGATATCTTCAAGCTGAAGATGGAATAGAAGCTCTAGAGATTGTAAAAACCAATGAGGTAGATTTGGTTATATTGGATTTAATGATGCCAAATAAAAATGGTTATGAGGTGCTTAAGGAGCTCAAAAATAACCCCCTTTATTCAGATATTCCAATAATAGTTAATTCCTCAGTGACTGATATGGATAGCATAAAGCAGACCTTAGAAATGGGCGCAGTAGACTATTTTACTAAGCCGTTAACTCCTGAGCAAATGGAAGTAATAATACCATTAAAAGTAAACAATACTCTTAAATATCATGAACAAAATAGACAGCTTAAAATGGTTAGTAGAAATATTAATAACGAGATGAAAATGGCAGGAGCTTTCCAAAAGGCATTAATGTCGATGTATGAGGATAAGCTTTATCCAGGCTTAGACCTATATGTATATTTCAAAGCCTGTGAACATTTAAGTGGAGATTTCTTTGAGTTAGTTGAAACAGGCGGAACCAGATGGTTCATAATAGCAGATATTAAAGGACATGGAGCAGCGGCTGCAATGATGTCCTTTATGGTTAGAAAAATGTTCAATAATATAATAAGGCAAGAAAGTCAGCCTAAAGATGTGCTAGAAAAGATAAATAAAGCTTATAACGAGCTTAAAATAGATACAGAGCTTGTATTTTTCTCCGCATTTATAGGAAAAATACAAGGTAACAAGCTTACCTATTCAAATGCAGGGCATCCTCATCCAGCGTTACTTTCTTTAGATATAAATAAAGGTAGAAGACTGGACTGTAACGGACATTTTATAGGATTTATGGATGATACAACGTATACGCAGGAAACTGTTATTTTGGAAGACGAGGATTGCATATTGCTTCATACAGATGGACTCTATCAAGGGAAACAGACTCCAAGCGTCAATCTAAATAGAGCTTTGGCAAATATGATATATAGTTATAGCAAGAATCCTTCTGTAAAAGACTTGACGTGCACGGTTTATGGTGAATATATTATGCCAGATGAAGAACTTCAAGATGATATAACTATAGTAGCTTTAAAATATAAAAACAAATAACTGACCTAAACTTCTAACATCTGTAGTGCATAACTTACTGCAGATGTTTTTGCTTTAACTTCAAAAATTTGTATTTTTTTTTAAAATATATTATTATATATAATCTAGGGCAAAAGATTTATAAAGGAGGGAAAAAATCTTTAATGAAAAAATCATATCTTCATACAAAGAAGAAAACTCAGAAATTGACATTAATGATGATACCCAATAGTACAAGTAAAATAAGACAATATGCATTCTCATATAAAATTATAGCAGCGGTTGTTTTAGCTTTGATAATGTTAACTAGTATGCTTACTTTTTTTTCAACAAGGTATTTTTATGTCAATCAAGATTATCAAAATTTGAACAGACAATTGATTACCTTAAAAAAAGAAAATACAGCTCAAAAGGTTAAGATTGATTATTTTGCATCAAAATCACAAGAAATAGAAAGCCGTATTGCAAAGCTTAAGGAACTTGAAAATCAGATTACAAAAGCTATAGATCCAAAGGCTGCTGAAGCAGAAAGCATGAGCGTAGTATCTAGATCAGCCGACAGAGATTTTTATATGCCTGAAGTGGATGAGGCTGATATTAGATTTGTAGATGAGCTACTTAGCTCTCAAGAAAAAAATATAGATGAGCTATTTGATAATATCCAAGGCAAAATAACAAAGCTTGAAAAAATTCCAAATAGCATGCCTACTGATGGAAGACTTACTTCACCTTTTGGAGACAGGATTCATCCAGTAACAAAGAAAGTAGAGTTTCATAGTGGAATAGATTTAGCGAATAATACAGGAACAAACATATATGCATCAGCAACAGGAATAGTGCTATTTTCTGAAATCAATGGTACATATGGAAAAATGATACTTGTTTCGCACGGAAATGGTTATAGTACAGTGTATGCTCATCTTAGCAAGCAACTAGTAAAAGCTGGCGACCAAGTGAAAAAGGGTGACTTAATTGGAAAAATGGGAAGCACTGGCAGGAGCACAGGGCCTCATCTTCACTTTGAAATTAGAGAAAATGGTACACCAATTGATCCACAAAAAATTCTAGTTAAGTAGGGGGAATCTATGTTTAATAAAAAGGAAACCAAAATAGATACTGATTTTGATAAATTTGATACCTTGATAGGCTTGAATACGAGCTTTGTAGGAGATTTAAATGCGAAAGGCTCTATAAGGCTAGATGGACAGCTAAAAGGGAAAGTAAATGTCGAAGGACATCTATTTATAGGAGAAAATGCTTTAGTTGAAGCTGATATTGTTACAAGCAGTCTCATAGTATCGGGTAAGGTTACGGGAAATATAGAAGCCCAAAGCTTTGTAAGAATAACATCAAATGGAAAAGTAAAAGGAGATATAACAGTAAAAACGCTAGTGATTGATGAAGATGCTTTCTTTGAAGGCAATTGCAAGATGATAAACTCTACTGAAATATCTGAATAAAAAATACTTAAAGAAGTTCACGAATAATATATTTTTCGAGAGCTTCTTTTTTGCTATTATTGTATAATTTATAGTTAAAGGGGTATTTTATTAATAGTTATGAGAGGGGGAGCATTCCATGAGCTTTCTTGATAATATAATAAGCAAAAATAATTCAAGTGATGATTTTGTGAAGTACAAGGACATAGTACTTAATTTAGATGTATGTCTACTTATGCTCGAAAATGGAGATATTGAATATATAAATCCAGCTGGAGAGGCATTAATTTCAAGAATTAATGGATGCTCAAAAGAGGATTATGATTGCGAAATATGCGAGAAACAAATCAATCTTTTGCTTGAACAGGGCATAGGAGCTTTATCAAATTCAATGAGACAGAGATATTCATACATAACAGCAATAAATGGTCAAAGAACTGTATTTTATATAAAAATTGAAATTTATAAACTTCAAATGGATGAAACTAGGATGATGGTTAGATTTGAAGACTATACTGATCAGTATCTAGCTGAAGAGTATATGAAAAGTGTAAATAAAACTAATAGCATGATTAGCAAGATTTCCAGCAGGTTTTTAGGGAACTATGACAAGGACAAAGCTATAAACGAAGCCTTAAGAGATGTAGGTATGCTTACTGGAGCGGATAGAGTATATGTATTTGAGCTTCTAAAAGAAAATACTATTATCGACAACACCTATGAGTGGTGCAATAAAGAAGTAGATTCTATCATGGGAAAAAGAAAACAGTTAAATTTTCAGGACTATACCTGGTGGATAGAAGAAATAAATGCCCACGAAAAGGTATGGATTATAAGAGACTGCAAAGATTATGATTGCAGTTTAAATGATATCAATCTACTAAATCTTTATAATATTACTTCACTTTTTGTTTTTCCAATAAAAAGTCAAAATGAAATTGTAGGCTTTATTGGTGCTGATAATATATCGCCAAGCTGTGAGATGAACAACGAAATCAATAAAATTTTAACCTTGGTTGCTAGACTAGTTGGGAACAGCATAGAAAGCTTTAAGGATAAAGAAGCGATAATTGAAAGTGAGAAAAGATTCAGGGAGTTATTTCACAATATTAATTCAGCAATATTTATTCACAGGCTTGAGGATAATAAAGTTAGTCCTTATTTCTTAATGGTAAATGAACATGCATGTCATATCTTAGGCTATTCGCAATCGGAGTTTAGCTCTTTAACTTTGCACAATCTTATAGAGGGTGATATCTACGAAGATATTATAAATGAAATAAACGATAACTCTCATAAAAAAAATATGACCTTTGAAGTGAACTTAAAGGCTAAGGATAATTCACTTATATTAGGAGAAATGACAGTGACAAATACGCTTCTAAACAACGAAGAAATTGTATTGATTGCTGTAAAAGATATAAGCAATAGAAGAATATATGAAAAAAAATTGGAAGATAGAAATAAAGAACTTAAGGATGCCTTAGTTCAACTAAAGGAAATTCAAAATCAAATGATTCATCAAGAAAAAATGGCTGGAATAGGTCAGCTAGCAGCAGGAATAGCCCATGAAATTAACAATCCTTTAGGTTACGTAATGAGCAATTTTGATACATTGAAGAAATATATAGAAATATATGACTCTGCGATTGAAGAATTTCTAAAATGTTCTAGTAAGGATAAGACAATAATAAAAGATATGGAAACTGACTCAAGAGAAGGGTCTAATAACAGTACTCTTATTAGAAGACTTAATCTAATAAAAGAAGATATGCCTGATTTGATTCATGATTCTAAACATGGACTTGATAGAATTCACAAAATAATAACTGGACTAAGATTGTTTTCTAGATCAGATGAGTCGGATACTATTGAAGACTACGATTTAAACGAAGGCATAGAAAGTACCTTACTTGTTGCAAATAATGAAATAAAATACTATGCTAATATAATAAAAAAATTAGGAAATATATCTAGTATAAAAGTAATTCCTGTTGAAATAAACCAAGTATTATTAAATCTCATAGTAAATGCAGTGCATGCTATTAAAGAAAAAAGCCCTGATACTCAAGGAGATATAATAATAACTACATTTGAGGAAGAACACTCCGTATGTTGCAGTATAGAGGACACAGGCATAGGAATTAAAGAAGAAATAGTATCAGAAATATTTAATCCATTTTTTACTACGAAGCCTGTAGGTCAAGGGACTGGACTAGGTCTTAGTATATCCTATGAAATTATAAAAAATAAGCATAAAGGTGACTTAATAGTGGAAAGTACTCCTAATAAGGGAAGTAAGTTTACTATAAAACTGCCTAAATAGGCTATATGATTCCAATTGTTAGGGGGTCTTAATGTGAAAAGCAAAGTTAGAATATTAGTAGTGGATGATGAAAAAGAGATTTTAAGGGCAATTAGACGAATGACATTCGAGATTGATTTAGAAATGGATTATTTAGCCTCTGCATTTGAAGCAATTAAAGCATTTAATGACAATCCCTATGACATAATAATTTGCGATATAAAGATGCCAGATATGGATGGAATAAAGCTTCTAACCTACATTAAGGATAATTTTCCTACTACTTCTAGAATTGTATTAAGCGGTCATGTCGATGGAAATTTTATTTTTAATATTATAAAAAATTCTATAGCCCATTCATATATGTACAAGCCATGGGACAATGATAAGCTTATATCGCTTCTAAATAAGCTAAAAAGTGCAAGAACTATAGCTATTAATGAAGATATAATGGAAGTCGTGGGAAGTATTGATATACTACCAATTCATCCAAATACATTAAAAATGATAAAATCAGGTTATCCATTTGACGAGGATGATGAGAAGCTATATTCAATACTTTGCAATGACCCTGCCCTAGCACTTAGATTTATTCATATTGCTAATTCTCTAAATGCTGTGCTAAAGCCATCTACATTATCAAAAGCTATAAAAAATCTCACTAAAGACCAAATCAATAAAATCCTAGAGGATTATTTAAATGATAAAAATTTAGTTTTAAACATGGTTGAGAGTTCAGATTTACAAATCTTTTGGTCTTATATGATGAATAATAAGGAAATAATTATTAGACTTTACAAACATCTATTTGATAAAGCAATTTCTCAGGAGTACAAGCTTATAGCTCTTTTGTTTGATATAGGTCAGCTAATGCATTTTGAATATTCTAACCTTCTCAAAGCTAAAGAAATTTCACATGAAAAGTTAGGGGCGGCCATACTTAATTTATGGGGGATGCCTTCTGATTTAATTGAATGTGCTTTGTATCACAACGATCCATATAATCCAAATGTAACAAATAAAGACTTAGTTTATCTTATCGCATTATCAAACTATATAAATTCAATATTTCATAATAGAGAGATTCAAGGTTTTGACTGGAGAGGCATATTAGAGTATTTTGGTAAGGAAGAAAGTGACTTTGAGCAAATTATAGACACATTAAAAATGAAAGTCATGAATTAAATAATGAAGGGATAAAAAATGATAATAACACAAATAACAGAGCTCTCAAAATATATACTTAAAGAATATATAAAATCTGGAGATAAAGTAGTCGATGCGACTCTTGGAAATGGCAATGATGCAGAATTTTTAGCTCAAATAGTAGGTGAGCAAGGCAGAGTTTACGCTTTTGATATAGACTCGGATGCGGTAGAGGCTTGTAAAGAAAGATTGCAAAGCAAATATCTACAGATTGATTTTATTTTAGATTCTCATGAAAATCTAAATATATATGTAAAGGATACTATTTCAGCTGCTATTTTTAATCTAGGATATCTTCCTGGTGGAAACCATGAGACCTACACAAAAGCAGATGTTACTATAAAAGCACTTAATAAGGCTTTAGCTCTCTTAAAACTAGAAGGAGTTTTAGCTATAGCTTCCTATGTAGGACATGATGACTTTCAGGAATTTAATGCTGTAAGAGAATTTATGAAAAATTTAAACTCGAAAGCATATAAAGTTATTTTTATAAATCCAGAGAATCAAAATGAAAGAGCTCCAAAACTATTCATCTGCCAAAAGATAAAAACTGAATCAGGCCTAATTACAAAGCTTATGATAAAGAAATCCAAGGACTTGCCACGTGAATCAGTAAAAACTCTAAAGTTATCAAGTGATTGCGGGATAGTGGACGATATCCATGCAGGCAGAACGTTAAGACAGATAAGTCTACTAAGCCAAAGTACAAAATCTAGTTTGCAGGATTATAAAATGGGCCTATGCGTAAATCGATTCTCTGAAAATATAAGGTTTGATAATCTGGAAATAATGAGTTTGAAAGTTTCTCAGCAGCTTAAAATAGCAGATGCTGTTTTAGAAATAACTCAGATAGGAAAAGAATGCTTTGAAGACTGCCTTATTAGAAAGGAAAATAAACGATGTCCGTTATATACTCAAGCTTTATTTGCTAGAGTTATAGTGGAAGGAGAAATCTGCTTAGGGGATGAAATAGAGCCTTTATCATTAAAATAGTCAGTTTTTTGGAGGGAGAAATGCTAAGATATTCGCGAAATAAAAATCTAATGTCAGATGAAGAAATTATACTTTTGTCTCAAAAAAAGGTCTGCGTATTAGGCCTAGGAGGTCTTGGGGGCTATATTGTAGAAATGCTTTCTAGGATTGGAGTTGGGAGCCTAACTTTAGTGGATGGAGATGTTTTTGATGAAACAAATTTAAATAGACAGCTTTTTAGTTCAATGAACAACTTAGGAAGCTCGAAAGCTCTAGAAGCTGAAAAAAGAGTAAAGGGAATCAATCCTCTAACTAAGGTTATTCCAGTCTACGAATTTGTAGACTCTTCAAATGCGATGAAAATAATTGCCAATCACGATGTAATAGTGGATGCTCTTGATTCCATTGATTTGAGGAAATATATAGCTAAGGTCTGTACAGAGCTAAACCTTCCTCTAGTTCATGGAGCAATTGCTGGTTGGTACGGTCAGGTTGCAACAATTTATCCAAATGACACTACTCTAGACATACTATATCCTAAGGATATTAAAAAGGGTATAGAAAAAGAGCTAGGAAATCCATCGTTTACCCCAGCACTTGTAGCTTCGATTCAAGTGAGTGAAGTAATAAAATTACTTTTAAACAGAGGAGATTTGCTTAGAAATTCCTTTATGATTATAGATCTTTATACAAACGACATAGAGGTAATTAAAACTAAATAAAATGTATTTTTTAAAGGGAACAAAAGAGCATGATGATATGAAATAAAAATCTTATGGTCTCAATATTACATAGTTTATACCAATAAAAAAATTAAATTGAGTGAATTTTCCATAAAAATTTAATTTATTTGTAAAAATAATATTGTACTCTTTGATTAGATTTGATATAATCTTTTTATTCGTTAGGATTTTCCTAGCGCATGAGTTTTTACTCATACATACTTAAAAGCATTAGGGTTGATGTTAGCTCACAACCTTGGTGCTTTTTTTCTTGCAGTTTTTATGTTTCAAAAAAATATTTGACAAAGGATATCTAATGTTATATAGTTTGAATATAAAATGATTTGATAATCAAACTATTTCATAATCAAACTATATATTTTGGAGGAATTATGCAAATAAACGAGATAAAAGAATTGGCTATGTTAATGAATAGCGCTGGACTTAGTGATATAGAGCTTAAGATTCCAGGAATGGAAATAAAGCTTAAAAAGCAAGGCGCATTTGTTCAGATGACATCAACGCCAGCCGTTGAAGAAACAAAAGACCAAGTACAGATACATATAGAATCAAAGCCGGAAGAGAAAGTAACTAAATCTCTTAATGGCAAAGAAGTAAAATCACCAATCGTAGGAACTTTTTACAGTAGTCCATCTCCAGATTCACCAGCCTATGTCAAAGTAGGAGATACAGTCAAAAAAGGCGATGTCCTATGTATCATTGAAGCTATGAAGATGATGAACGAGATAGAAGCTGAGCTAGATGGAAAAATAGTTGAGATATTAGTAGCAAATGAATCAGCAGTTGAGTTTGGGCAGCCGCTATTTCTCATAGAGGGAGTTTAGAATTATGTTTACTAAAGTGCTCATAGCTAACAGAGGAGAGATTGCTGTAAGAGTAATCAGGACCCTTAGAGAAATGGGAATCGCCAGTGTAGCAGTATATTCTGAAGCAGATAAAGACAGCCTTCATGTTCAGCTTGCAGATGAAGCTGTATGTATTGGTCCAGCTAAATCTAAGGATAGCTACTTAAACAGCATGAATATATTAAGTGCTGCTCTGACTACTGGAGCTCAAGCTATTCACCCAGGATTTGGATTTTTATCAGAGAACGCAAAGTTTGCAAAGATGTGTGAGGAATGCAATTTGACTTTTATAGGACCATCTTGGCAAACCATAAATAAAATGGGAGACAAATCTAGAGCTAAAGAAATGATGAAAGCTCAAAAAATTCCCGTAATCCCAGGCTCAGATGGAATTGTTAAGGAAATAAGTGAGGGTCATAAAATAGCAAATGATATTGGATACCCTGTTATGATAAAAGCTGCTGCTGGTGGTGGTGGCAAGGGTATGAGAATGGCTACTTCAGAAAAAGACTTTGAAAATGCATTTAAAAATGCAGCAACTGAAGCGAAAAATGCTTTTGGAGATGATGGCCTTTATATAGAAAAGGTAATTGTAAATCCAAAGCACGTGGAAGTTCAGCTTCTAGCAGATAAATTTGGGAATGTAATTCACCTAGGTGAAAGAGATTGCTCAGTCCAAAGAAAGAATCAAAAGATGGTAGAAGAAGCACCTTGTATAGTAATTAGTGACGAGCTTAGAGAAGCTATAGGAAATGATGCCGTAGCTGCAGCAAAAGCTGTAGGGTATGAAAATGCAGGAACTATAGAATTTCTTCTAGACAAAGATGGGAATTACTATTTTATGGAGATGAATACTAGAATTCAAGTAGAACATCCTGTTACTGAGATGGTAACTGGTATAGATATAGTAAAGCAGCAGGTATTAATTGCAGCAGGACATAAAATGCAGTACGCTCAAGCTGATGTAAAGATATTAGGTCATGCGATAGAATGCAGGATAAATGCCGAAGATGCTTCTAATGGATTTAGACCTTCGCCAGGAAAGATAAACAGCCTTCATATACCAGGTGGAAATGGCGTCAGAGTGGATTCGTTTTTATATCAAGGCTATAGCGTACCGCCACACTACGATTCAATGCTAGCAAAGCTAATAGTATACGCAACTACAAGAGATGAAGCAATCATGAAAATGAAAAGAGCTTTAGGCGAGTTTGTTGTTGATGGAGTTATTACAAATGTAGATTATCATTTTCAGATAATGGAAAACAATGTTTACAAATCAGGATTGTATGATACTGGTTTTATAGAAAATAGCATGGGGGTTGATTAACATTTTTGAACAACTCTTTAAAAAAACACAATATGCAAAGTTAAAAAAAGATGCAGTTATGAATATTCCAGAAGGAATGTGGATAAAATGCGGTTCATGTAAATCCAATATATATGCCAATGATTTAGAAGAGACAAAGCAGGTATGTCCATCATGTGGATACCATATGCCGCTTAGTGCTTGGGACAGAATTGAGCTTATAACGGATAATGAGATCTTCATAGAGTTAGATGAGAATATTCAAAGCTTAAATCCAATAGATTTTCCTGATTATGAAAGAAAGACCAAGACATCAACTCTAAAAACTGGATTAAAGGAAGCTGTGATAACTGGCATAGCAAAGATTAACACTGAAGATGTGGTTTTAGCTGTTATGGATTCAAGATATATGATGGGAAGTATGGGAAGTGCTGTAGGAGAGAAAATAACTAGAGCAGTTGAAAAATCTATTGAGCTAAGATATCCACTAGTTATATTTTGTGCCTCAGGTGGAGCGAGAATGCAAGAGAGTATTTTTTCACTTATGCAAATGGCTAAAACAAGTGCAGCTCTTGGCAGACATAAAGAAGAAGGACTACTATATATAACTGTACTTACTCATCCGACAACTGGAGGAGTAACAGCGAGCTTTGCAATGCTAGGAGATATTATTTTAGCAGAGCCTAAAGCGCTTATTGGATTTGCAGGTCCTAGAGTTATAGAACAGACTATCAGGCAAAGACTTCCAGAAGGGTTTCAAAGTGCAGAATTCTTAAAAGAAAAAGGCTTTGTAGATAAAATAGTAGAAAGAAAAGATCTTAAAACTGTACTTTCGAAACTGATCTTCTTTCATAAAGAAAGGAAAGAGGCTTAATGAAATCAGCAATGGATAGAGTTAATCTAGCTAGGCATAAAAAAAGGCCTACTACCTTAGATTACATAAAGCATATATTTGACGATTTTATAGAACTCCATGGAGATAGATGCTTTAAGGACGATCCAGCAATAGTTGGGGGAATAGCTTCTCTAAATGGCAAAAGTGTAACGGTAATAGGTCATCAAAAAGGTAGAGATACTAAAGAAAATATTTATAGGAATTTTGGTATGCCAAGCCCTGAAGGGTACAGAAAAGCTCTTAGACTCATGAAGCAAGCAGAAAAATTTGGTAGAAGCATCGTAACCTTTATAGATACTCCTGGAGCTTACTGTGGACTAGGAGCAGAAGAAAGAGGCCAAGGTGAAGCTATTGCAACTTGCTTGATAGAAATGGCTGGGCTAAAGGTTCCAACTATATCTATAGTTATAGGTGAAGGTGGAAGCGGAGGGGCTCTTGCCCTTGGAGTTACAGATGAAATTTGGATGTTAGAAAATGCTATATACTCAGTCTTATCGCCAGAAGGGTTTGCAAGTATTCTTTGGAAGGATTCTTCTAGAAGCAGTGAAGCGGCTTCAATGATGAAGCTGACAGCAGAAGACTTAAAGCAGTTTGGAATTGTAGATAAAATAATCAAAGAACCTGGAAAAGGTGCTCATGATAATCCTTCAAAAACTGCAGAGCTTATTAGGTCAAAATTGTTAATGGGACTTTCTAAAATTGAAGGTATTCAAAGAGATACTCTATTAGAAAAGAGACTTAATAAATATAGAAATATCGGAGAATTTTCAATATAGAGTTCCAAAATTGCGTTTCTATGGGTAAGATATGTATATAACAATTTATTAGGATGGTGAAATCATGTCAAACCCAATGAAATTAATTAATGATATACTGGTAGATTTGTTCAAGAATATCTTAGATATAGAAGAACAAGCTCTAAAGGATAGAGGAATAATAGATTTATCTATGAATGAAATGCATACACTTGAAGCCATAGGCTATGAAGATGTTAAGACTATGTCTGAAACAGCTGAAATCTTGAAGATTACGCTTGGAACTCTTACAACATCAGTAAATAGATTAGTAAAAAAAGGTTATGTACAAAGACTGCAAGATGAGAAAGACAGAAGAATAGTGCTAATTAAACTCACGGATAAAGGTCAAGAAGTTTACAAAATTCATGAAGATTTTCATATGGAAATGGTAGCAAAAATGCTTATCGATTTGAATTTGGAAGAAGATAAAGCACTTCTTGGTTCTTTAGAAAAGTTAAAAGAGTTTTTTCAAAGTAATTATATGAACAGTTCTGATTAGAAGGAAAGGGGGAGTATATGAGCTATACTTCCATTATAGGAACAGGAAGCTATATTCCTGAAAATATAATTGACAATAATTATATAAGCCAGTTTGTAGATACAAGTGATGAGTGGATAACTGAAAGGACTGGTATAAAAGCCAGAAGACTTTCAAAAGGAGAAGATACTTCTCAGCTAGCAATAAAAGCAGCTCAAAGAGCTATAGAGATGGCAAAAATTAATCCAGAGGATATAGGACTTGTAATACTTGGAACTATTACACCAGACACTTTTACTCCATCAGTAGCTTGCATAGTTCAATCAGCTATAGGTGCAGTTAACGCAACTAGCTTTGATATATCAGCGGCTTGTAGCGGTTTTATATATGGGCTTCAAATAGCAGATAAATTCTTGCAAGGAAGCAATATGAAATATGCTTTAGTAATAGGCTCAGAAGTTCTTTCTAAAGCTCTAGACTGGGAAGACAGAAACACCTGCGTTATATTTGCTGATGGAGCAGGGGCAGCTATATTAGCTAAAAACGAAGAATATGGAATTAAAGCTAGTTTTTCAGGAAGTAGTGGAGATGTAAAAGGAAGTCTAGTACTGCCTGCACTTCAAGTAAACAACCTGATAGCTAAGTCAGAAAATAAAAACAGCGTTATAAGCATGAACGGCAGAGAGATATTTAAGTTTGCAGTTCAAATTATGCCAAAATGTATAAATGCAGTACTTGAAGAAGCAAATATGAGTCTTGAAGATATAGATTATATAGTACCACATCAAGCGAATTACAGAATCACAGAATCTGTAGCGCAAAAAATGAATATACCGATAGAGAAGTTTTATATGAACCTAGATGAATATGGAAATACTTCCTCAGCAACTATTCCTCTCGCTCTAGATGAGATGAACAGAAAAGGAATGCTGAAAAAAGGACAGAAAATAATATTAGTTGGTTTTGGTGGCGGCCTCACTTGGGGAAGCGTACTGATAAATTGGCAAGGTTAAAATATTAGGACTTGCTATATAAATTAAAAAAAATGGAGGAATTTAAAATGACATTTGAAAAAGTAAAGGAAATTTTATCAAAACAATTAGAGGTATCTGTAGACGAAATTCAGCTTGCTAACTCACTTCAAGAAGATCTTGGAGCAGATTCACTAGATGTAGTAGAAATAGTAATGGCTTTAGAAGACGAATTTTCAATTGAAATAGCTGATGAAGAAACAGCTAAAATCAAAACTGTTGATGACATTGTAAAATACATCGACTCACAAAAATAGGCCTACTAAAAGACTCTCTATACCTAGAGAGTCTTTAGAAAATTTATATTGAATCTAGGCCATATTTCTAGGAGGGAATATGATAAAAACTGAGATTTGTGAATTGCTTGGTATACAGTATCCGATAATTCAAGGTGGAATGGCTTGGATTTCAGATTGGAGCTTATGTTCTGCTGTATCAGAAGCTGGAGGTTTAGGCGTTATTGCAGCTGGAAATGCTCCAAAGGATTGGGTAGTAGATCAAATTAGAAAAGTAAAAGAAGCAACAGATAAACCTTTTGCAGTAAATGTAATGCTACTTAGCCCATATGTAGAAGAAATTGCTCAGGCAGTTTGTGAAGAAGAAGTAAAAGTTGTAATTACAGGTGCAGGAAATCCTGGTAAATATGTAGAGATGTGGAAAAAAGCAGGGATAACTATAATCCCAGTTGTTCCATCAGTTGCTCTTGCAAAAAGAATGGAAAGAATAGGGGTAGATGCCCTTGTAGCTGAAGGTGGAGAAGCTGGAGGACACGTTGGTGAAATTAATACAATGGCTCTTATGCCACAGGTGGTTGATGCAGTAAGCATACCTGTAATAGCAGCAGGAGGAATAGCTGATGGCAGAGGTGCACTAGCGGCATTTATGCTAGGAGCTTCAGCCCTTCAAATAGGAACAAGATTCTTAGTTGCAAAAGAATGCAATGTTCATGAAAATTATAAAATGAGAATTTTGGATTCGAAGGATACTGATACGGAAGTTACTGGAAGAAGTACAGGACATCCAGTTAGAGTGCTAAAAAACAAACTTACAAGAAAGTTTAAAACATTAGAAAAAGAAAATGTGGATCCTGCTGTTTTAGAAGAGCTAGGAGCAGGAGCTTTATATAAAGCGGCTATAGAAGGAGATATGGAGCAAGGCTCTATTATGGCTGGGCAGGTAGCTGGACTTATTAAGAAAGAGCAAACTGCAAAAGAAATTATTCTAGAGATTATGGATGAATCAAAAGAGCTGTACGGTAAAACCGGAAAGAAATTAGGACTTTTATAGGAGGATAATATGAATAAGATAGCATTTGTATTTGCTGGCCAAGGAGCTCAGTATACAGGTATGGGTAAGGATTTCTTCGATAACTTTGAATCCTCAAGAAATATATTTAAACTAGCGGATGAATCACTGGGCTTTGGTTTAAGCGAGATATGCTTTAGCGGATCAGAAGAGGAACTTTCTATGACGGAAATTACTCAACCAGCTATCCTAACAGTTACCTCGGCTATACTAGAAGCGGTGAAAGAAAAAATAGATTTTCCAGATATGGTAGCAGGACTTAGTTTAGGTGAATATAGCGCTCATGTCTGTGCGAATAGCTTAGATTTTAAAGATGCAGTAAAACTAGTTCAAAAAAGAGGAAAGTATATGCAAGAGGCAGTACCGCCTGGAGTAGGAACTATGGCTGCGATAATGGGACTTACTAAAGAGCAGACTATAGAGGTATGCAAAGAGGCAGCTTCGTTTGGAATCGTGGAGCCTAGTAATTTTAACTGCCCTGGACAAACTGTAATTGGCGGAGAAATTGAAGCAGTTGATAAAGCCTGTGAGATTGCTAAAGCTCATGGAGCAAAGAGAGCTATGAGACTGAAGGTAAGTGCACCTTTTCACACGTCTATGCTTGAAAGTGCAGCTTTTCAGCTTTCAGGAGAGTTAGAAAATGTAAATATCAGACCTATGGAGATTCCTGTAGTTACAAATGTAGATGCAGGCGTTATAAACCATGAAAGTCAAATCAAGGATATTCTCGTAAGGCAAGTAATGAGCTCAGTACACTGGGAAGACTCAATAAAAATGATGATAGAAAATGGAATTGATACCTTTGTAGAAATAGGACCAGGCAAAACCTTAAGTGGGTTTATTAAGAAAATAAACAAGGATGTAAATACTTTTAATATTGAAAATATGATTTCCTTTGAGGAAACTATAAATAGATTGGAGGAACTTGGCTATGGCAAAAACAGCAGTGATAACTGGAGCGACCAAGGGATTGGGTAAGCAAATAGCTTTCGAGCTAGCTAAGGACGGATTTGAAATAGTAATAAACTATAGAACAGAAAACGACAGTCTAGCTCAGATGGTAGAAGAAATAAACAAAACAACTAAAGCATATACTTTTAAAGCAGATATAAGCAATTTTGATGAAGCAAAAGCTCTAATAGATTTTGCAGCTTCTGAGACTGGAAAAATTGATTTATTAGTAAATAATGCAGGAATCACAAATGACAAGCTACTGGTTAGAATGTCAGAAGAAGATTTTAGCAAGGTTATTGACATCAATTTAAAAGGAACATTTAACTGCATCAGACATGCAAGCAGATTAATGATGAAGCAAAAATTTGGAAGAATAGTAAATATTTCTTCTGTAATAGGTCTAATTGGAAATGTAGGACAAGCAAACTATGCAGCATCAAAGGCTGGAGTTATTGGACTAACAAAGTCAGCAGCTAGGGAAATGGCTCCTTACTCAGTTACAGTAAATGCTATAGCTCCTGGATTTATAAAATCTGATATGACAGATAAGCTTACAGATGAAATAAAAGATAACATTAAATCATCAATACCTATGAGAAAAATAGGCGAATCTAAGGATGTAGCAAATCTAGTGAAATTTTTAGCAAATGATGAAACAGGATATATTACAGGACAAGTAATCAATGTAGATGGCGGAATGGTTATGTATTAATCTATAATATGGGAGGCACGTATGCAAAAAAGAGTTGTAATTACAGGTATGGGGACCATAAATCCAGTTGGCAATAATCTAAATGATTATTGGAATGCTCTATTAGAAGGAAAATGTGGAATTGATATAATCAAAGCCTTTGATCCATCTGATTTCAAAGCTAAAACAGCTGGTGAAGTTAAAGACTTTAATCCATCAGAGCTTATAGGAAGAAAAGAAGCAAAGCGCTTAGATAGATTTTCGCAGTTTGCAATTGTAGCAGCTAAAGAAGCACTTACACATAGCAAACTGGATATGGATAAAATAGATAAAAATAGAGCAGGAGCAGTTATTGGAAGTGGAATAGGTGGTCTAGCTACTATTGAAGCGGAACAAACTAAATTGTTAAATAGTGGACCAGATAGAGTATCGCCTCTTTTTATTCCTATGGCTATTTCTAACATGGCAGCTGGAAACGTTGCAATTACAATAGGTCTAAAAGGAATTTGTACTTCTGTTGTAACAGCATGTGCTTCAGCTACTAATGCTATTGGTGAAGGATTTAGGTTGATTCAGTCAGGAAATCAAGATATAGTATTTGCAGGTGGAGCTGAAGCTTCAATTACACCTCTTGCTATAGCAGGATTTGCATCTATGACAGCTCTAAGTACATCTACTGACCCTAAAAGAGCATCTATTCCTTTTGATAAGGACAGAGATGGATTTGTAATGGGTGAAGGAGCTGGAGTACTAGTGCTTGAATCTTTAGAGCATGCTCAGCAAAGAGGAGCTGACATCTACGGAGAAATCGTAGGTTACGGCTGTTCTAGTGACGCTTATCACATTACATCACCAGAACCATCAGGAGAAGGTGGAGCTAGAGCTATGAGCAATGCATTAGAAGATGCTGATGTTAAGCCGGAAGAAGTAATCTACATAAATGCTCATGGAACAAGCACTCCTTACAATGATAAAATAGAAACAGCAGCTATAAAGCGTGTATTTGGTGAGCATAGCAAGGATATGGTTATTAACTCTACTAAGTCAATGACTGGTCATTTGCTTGGAGCAGCAGGAGCTGTAGAGGCTATAGCTAGTATAATGTCTCTTAAGGAAGGCATTGTTCATCCTACTGTAGGACTTGTTACTCCAGATGAAGAATGTGATTTAGATTATGTTAAAGGAGAAAAAAGAGTAGTTGACGTAAAATATGCTCTTTCTAACTCTCTAGGTTTTGGAGGTCATAATGCCAGCCTTCTTTTCAAAAAATGGGAGGGTAAATAATGTTAGATAGCAATCAAATACAAGAAATTATCCCACATAGATATCCATTTTTATTAGTGGATAAGATATTAGAACTCGAGCCTGGCAAAAAGGCAGTGGGACTAAAAGCAGTTACGGCTTCAGAATATTATTTTCAAGGTCATTTTCCACAGGAACATGTAATGCCTGGAGTGCTTATAATTGAAGCACTGGCTCAAGCTGGAGCGGTGTGTATTTTAAGCGTAGATGCAAATAAAGGTAAGACAGCTTATTTTGCAGGAATAAATAAGGCTAGATTTAAGACAAAAGTAAAACCTGGAGATGTGCTTACTCTTGAGGTTGAGATTATAAAATCAAAGGCTTCTATAGGAATAGGAAGCGCTATAGCAAAAATAGGAGACAAGGTTGCAGTAGAAGCTGAACTAATGTTTGCTATCGGCTAAAAATAAATCCCTTTTAACTTTAGATATTAATTTAATATTTAATAGTTATAAAGGGATTTTTTGTTTAAATTATAGTGTTTATATTGTATAGTATAAAGTAGAATTTAATACTATGATCAGGAGGTTTGAGATGAAGATAGGCATTTTAGGTTTAGGTACAGTTGGCGGAGGAGTATGGGATATTCTATCCACCACTAAGTTTCAAGAATATGATATTAAAGTTAAAACTGCTCTAGTTAGAAATAAAAGCAAATATATCTCTTATGAAGAGCAAGGCCTGAATTTGACCTTAGATCCTTACGAAATATTAAACGATCCTGAGATTGATACTGTAGTAGAGGTTATGGGCGGAATTGATAAGCCCTATGAATATATAAAGTACGCATTATCACAAGGCAAGCATGTAGTTACTGCCAATAAAGCAGTTCTAGCCAAGCACATGGAGGAATTTTTAGCTCTAGCTAAAAACAATAACGCAGCACTTTTATATGAAGCAAGCGTAGGTGGAGGAATACCTCTTATTAAGCCTTTAAAGCAAAATGCTAGAATAAATAATTTTTATGAGATTTCGGGGATTTTAAATGGAACTAGCAATTTTATTTTGAGTAAAATGTCAAAAGAAGGCTTGGAGTTTGCAGATGTATTAAAGCAAGCTCAAGAAAAAGGCTATGCTGAGCAAGACCCTTCAGATGATATCGATGGTACTGATATGGCAAGAAAGATTTCAGTGCTTTCTAGTACAATTTTTAAAAAGCACCTTCCACTTGAGCATATTCAAATAAATGGAATCAGACATATTGAAAAGCAAGATATGGATATAGCAAAAAAAGCAGGATGCGACATAAAACTAATAGCCAAGTCTAATTATGAAAATAATAATTATAAGGCTGCTGTAGAGCCAGTTATTTTAAAACAAAACTCCATTTTTGCCCAAGTGTCTGATGAATATAATATTGGTATGGCAAAAGGAGATAACCTAAGCGAAGTGAGCTTTTATGGAGAAGGAGCTGGAAGATATGCAACTGCAAATGCAGTAGTGAGTGATCTTTTAGATATATATAACCACGAGGCTATTGAGCACCTAGCAGTTGATTTTTCTAGCACAAAAGTAAATCCAATTTTAGCAGACTATTATGTGAGATTAAATGATACAAATAAAATAGAAGAATTAAAAGCAAAGCTTTCATCTTATAATTTAATAAATTTACACAAAGGAGCTTTTATTGCTGAGAAAATTACTTCATCAGAGATTAAAAATTATGCTGATGAAATAAATGTAGCTAATCAAAACTATTTTATTGCTAGACTTGATGATGCTTTAATTCCAAGCGAGCTTCTATAATATAGAGATAATCTAGGAGGAACCATGAAAAAGAATTTGACATTATTAGGATTAGCATTAATCCTAGGGCTTACCTTACTGCCAATTGAGGCATCTGCCGAGTCAGCATCCACAGTAGTATCGCTTAATGAGTACACCAATCAATATGAAAATCATGCTTTAGGGTACAGCCTTCATGTTTATCAAGATATGAAGATTGACGAATCTGCAATGGATATAAGAACTAGATTTGTAAATGCTGATACGACTATTGATGTTTATTATGATGATTTTACAAATGAGCTTGATAGTTTTGCAACTTATAAAAATTATGGGAATAAAAGCCTTTATAACAATCCTTTGTTTTCTGTAAGCAAATCAAGGGACATTAAAGTAAGTGGAATTAAATCACATTTGATTTACTATACTAGGCCAAAGCTATCCAAAATAAAAAATGATAAAAACTATTATGCCTGCGTAGAAATACCTAGGACAAATAAAAAGGTATACACTATAATAATGAAGTCAAACAAGCCAATATCTGATTTTGAAGCAATTGCTAGCACTTTTGAATTTACATCCTCAAGCTCAGCTATGCCAGCTTATAAAGCTACGAAAACTATAACTAGACCTATGAGTAAAGAGGCTAAAGTATTTTACGATGAGACATTTGCTCAAAAGAGTAATTTGAAGTTCGGTATTTTTGAACCAACTGCTCCATATGATTTTTCATATCTAAAGCAATTACAAACAAAGTTAGATTATGATTTTCCTGTTATTGTAAGGTATCAGCATATGGATGAAAAATTCCCTAAAAATGAGATGCTTACGGCAAAACTAAATAATAAGGTAGTTGAGCTTACTATGCAAACTACAAAGGAGCAAGGCTCACAGGAGGATATAACCTATAAGATTTTAAATGGAGAATATGACCAGTATTTTATTACCTACGCCAATGATTTAAAATCTATTAATTATCCTGTTTTATTTAGACTGAACAATGAGATGAACGGAGACTGGTGCAAATACAGTGCATATCATTATGGAAAAGATGCAGATTTATATGTCGAGCTATATAGATATATTTATGATTTGTTCAAAGCAAATGGAGTAGATAATGCTATTTTTGTATGGAATCCCAATGAAAGAAGCTTTCCAAACTTTGCTTGGAATCACTACATGTCATATTATCCAGGGGATGAGTATGTGGATGTAGTTGGATTAACAGGATATAATACAGGAAATTACTATAAAGGAGAAAGCTGGAGAAGCTTTGAAAGAATCTACGATGAAATATATTATGAATATGCAAATAGATTCTCCCAACCACTTATGATTACAGAATTTGGTTCTAGCTCACATGGTGGAGATAAACCAGCTTGGATTCAAGATATGTTTACTAAGATTAACAAATATGACAGAATTAAACTTGCCATTTGGTGGAGTGGAGTTGATTGGGATACCAAAGGCAATCCAGCTAGAATATACAAAATAGATGAATCAGCCACAGTAATTGAAGCTGTAAAAAATGGATTGACTAGAATTAAAAAGTAAAGTTTCTAAAAGCTTGCTTTTAAGTGTGAGATAAAATGTTTATAGCATAAGCAATTCGGGAATAGATAGTAAAGAAAATAAATGTAGGAGTGAGAGCAATGATAGAATGTAAAAGTCCAATAAACTCTGAAATAATAGCAACTATAAACTCAACAAAGCCCGATGATTTAGAAGCTATCTATAAAGATTCAGCTGATGCATTTAGAATATGGTCACATTTATCTTTAAAGGAAAGATTGAAATATATGCAGTCTCTTAGAAAGTATTTAGTAGAAATGGGAGATGAGCTTAGCAGAGAAATATCAAAAGCTACAGGAAAGCCTGTCATAGAAGCTTATACATCGGAGGTTCTATCGGTGATAGAAGCAATAAAATACTATGAGAAAACTGCAGAGGATACTTTATCTACAAAAAAAGTATCTAGTCCGCTATATTTTAAGCCGAAAAAAAGCTATGTAGAATATAGACCACTAGGTACGGTGCTTGTTATATCACCTTGGAACTTTCCGTTTAATCTATCTATGGTGCCAGTAATTTCAGCACTGATAGCTGGAAATAGTGTAATATTAAAGCCTTCTTTTGAAACTCTTGCCGTTGGAAAGCTTATTGAAAGAATGTTTACTGCCTTAAATTTTCCGAAAAAAATAGTTCAGGTAGTTTATGCTAATAGCAACTCAGGACTTGGAGAAAAATTAATAGATTTAAAACCTAACAAAATATTTTTTACTGGCTCTACAGCTACAGGGAAAAAAATATTAAAACAGGCAAGTGAACATCTGATTCCTGTGGAACTAGAGCTAGGTGGCAAGGATCCTATGATAGTATTTAAGGATGCAAACTTAGAGAGAGCTTCAAGCGCTGCTGTCTGGGGAGCCTTTACAAACTCTGGTCAGGTATGCCTATCTGTAGAAAGAGCCTATGTACAAGAAGAAATATATGATGAGTTTCTATCATTAGTAAAAGCTAAGATTGGTGAGCTATGGCAAGGGACAGAGCCTTATGCAGATCTTGGTTGCATGACTAGTGATAACCAAGTTAGCATAGTAAAATCTCATATTGAGGATGCTAAGCTTAAGGGTGCAGAGCTCTATACAAAAGCAGAAATGATAGATAATAATAAATTTATTTCTCCAGTTTTGCTTAGCGGTGTAAATCACGACATGCTAGTGATGAGAGAAGAGACTTTTGGACCAGTTCTTCCAGTGATGAAATTCAGATACGAGGATGAAGCTGTAGAGCTTGCAAATGACAGTATTTACGGACTAGGAGCTAGCATATTTACTTCAGATGCAAACAAAGCGTCTAGAGTTTCCTCTAAGCTTAATGCTGGAGTAATAGCTATAAATGAAGTTATAGTTCCTGTTGCAAATATGGCACTTCCATTTGGGGGAGTTAAAGCAAGTGGAATGGGACGCTATCATGGAAAAGAAGGGCTGCTATCTTTTGTAAATGAAGTGGGAATCGTAGAAGACACTGGAATAAAGAACAAAGAGATTCAATGGTTTCCTTACTCAAAAAATAAAATGAATTTATTTAAGAAGATGGTCAAAATGCTTTATTCTTAAAAGTTAAAAAAACTAGGACTTAACCAATTGGTTATATCCTAGTTTTTATTTTGGTTACATAAATGTTATCATACCAAGTGAATAATCTTGGATTGCTTTTGAGTTAAGATTATAATAAACATTTTCTACTCAATAATTAGGTCAAGTTTATAAAGCTTCTTGAATGCAGACATAGCAGTTCTCGCATCATTGAGCTCTACTTCTGGATTGTCTTTAGAAATAACTTTAATTATAACTTTGTCTTTTTTGATTTCTATTTCTAAATCAGAAACTATACAGCTCATACTTTTATCAAGACTCTCAGCAATTCTGAGAAAGATAGCTATTTTTTTTATTTTTTGTACATCCTCTGAATCTAGCAAAAGTTTGTATCTGGAGTAATTTTCTAATGCTTTATTTTTTCTATGCATGGAAGCTGTATAAGCACTCATCAAAAGTTCCTTATGGGACAATCCATTTACTTGAGAATTAAGTATTACGAAGAATGAATTTCTATGGTGGTTATAGTAGTTTATTATTATTCCTGCATCATGAAGTAGTGATGAAGTGTCTATTATGTTGCCTATATCATCAGTTATCTTATGAACAGGTTTTAATAAATCAAAAAGACGTTTAGTAAGCTTTCTAACCTGATATGAATGCACGAGGTCTAGCCCCATAATCTTAGTAGTGTTTTCAAGTGATAGCATTAGAGGGTTATCTACATATACATTTTTTTCAAGCAGATAGTTGTAAAACAAGCCTTCTCTTACGCCCTTACCACTTACTATCAATTTATCGCTGTTAATCTGCTTCATAATGGCTGAAACAAGACCAAGGGAGCCTATAAAGATATCTGCTCTATCTGATGATAGCCCTGGATATGATTTTTTTGATTCATAATCCATTGCTTTGAGTTCATCGTATATTTCAAAAACCTCATCAGTTTTAACTTCATAATTATGGAGAATATCGATGGGGTAATTTCGTTTTAACATGTTAATCTTACCAATGTTACGAAGTGTTCCACCGACTCCTATAAGAGGTAAATTTTTCGCAGATTTAAGCCATGGAACTTCTTTTAGCTTGTCTGATATAAACTTCATCATTTTCTTTTCTTCATCTTTTGTAAGAGGGTCTTTAATTTTAAATTTTTGAGCAAAATCTATTGAGCCCATAGGGATACTTACGGACTCTATAAGCTCTCTGTTTTTCATAAGCACAAGCTCAAAACTTCCTCCGCCTATATCTAAAATTAATCCATCTTTTGAAAATACAGAATGGGAAACTGCTAGATAATCAAAGTAAGCTTCGTCTTTTCCGCTTATTACCTTCATATCTATATTAGTTTCATCATAAATTCTATCTATAAGCTCTTGGCCATTATTGGCTTTTCTAACTGCAGCAGTTGCAACAGCAATAATTTTAGTTGCATTTTGAGCATCGCATAATCTTTTAAACATTTTCATGGTTTTTAGTGCATCTTGAATTTTATCTTCCTTTAGGTTAGAATATTGATCTATTCCATCTCCTAAACGAATGGATTCCTTATGTTCATCCATAAGTCTAAATGACAAGTCCTTAAAGACTCTCACTAGTATTAATCTCACAGAGTTTGAACCCATATCTATGATTCCTATAGTATCCATAAAAATTTCACCTCCTAATTATTGTTGTATTTAGTCTAGCTTTATTATGAATACAACAAAATGTCTGAGACCAATTATCAATCTTTAATTGTATTAATGAGCAGAATTCTTACTATAAATGATACCACAAAACAAAGCTCTGCCTTCACTTAATTAGAAATATATATAAAAGATGTATTTTTGCTTTAACTACATAAAATTATTGGGTATAAGATTAATTAATCATTGCTTAACAAATAGTATACGTGTTGCCTGTATAATAGAAATAGCAATATAAATGTAGGAGTGGATTAAATGGGAAAGAGCACTAAGCTGGTTTCAGCTATAGATGTGGGTTCGAACACAATTAGAATGATTATAGCTGAAATAGGAGAAAGCACTGGAATCAATATAATAGACGAAGTAAAAAAGCCGATTGACATTGGGAAGGATACATATAATTATGGAAAAATAAGCATTGAAACTATAAAAGAGGCATGTAAAATACTAAAAAATTTTAAAAAGCTAATGCTTGACTATCGAGTAACAGAATATAGAGCAGTTTCGACAAGTGGAATAAGAGAATCAGCAAATTGTGATTATGTGCTTGAGCAGATAAGAATATCAAGCGGACTTAGCTTAGAGATAATTAACAATGCGCAGGAAAGACTCCTCACATATAAAGCTATAGAAGATTATTTGCCTGATTTTAGTAATATTAAGCAAGCTGGAGTTTTGATTGTAGATATAGGTTCAGGCGGGGTGGAAGTAAGTCTTTATTATGATTCTAAACTACAGTTTACAGAGTATGTAAAAATTGGATCGCTTAGAGTAATGGAAACTTTAGCTGATTTAGAAAAAATTACTTTGGATTTTGCCTCTGTGATTGAAGACTATATTGAGAGCAATATTTATATATTAAAAGACAGAATAAAGCCCTATAATCTATCAAATTTCATAGGAATTGGTGGAGAATTTACTGAGATATATAAAATATCAAAGAAAACTGATAAAGAAAAATCTATAAAATTTGTTTCAAAAGAGAATCTGACTGACTTATACAAAAAGATAAAACAGATGAATACCTATGAGGTAGCACAATATATGCAAATCTCAGAAAAACAAGCAGAAATGGTGCTTCCAACTTTAGTTATATTTAAAAAATTTGTAGACCTTACTCAGGCAGATGGGATATATGCTCCAAGAGTGTCCTTAAGGCATGGTATTTTAGCAGATATGGCTGATAATATATATAATACAAAGCGTAAAGAAGAATTTTTAAACGATATATTAAGCTCGGTGGCTTATCTTGGTAGGCGTTACAGAATAGATGATTCCCATGCTCTTCATGTAAGAGAAATGGCTATAAAAATTTTTGATAAAACAAAAAAGATTCATGAGCTTGGTTCTAACGATAGATTTTTGCTTGAGATTGCAGCGCTTCTTCATGATATAGGCAAGTATATCAATCTCAACGAACACATTGAGCATTCATACAGTATTATAAAAGCTCAGGACATAATGGGAATAAGCGATAGTGATTTAAATATAATAGCTCATACGGCTAGATTTCATAATGAAGAGAATCCAAAGAGTATAGACTCTTATCAGATTTTGCCTTATGAGAATAGAATAAAAATAAGTAAGCTATCAAGCATATTAAAGCTTTGTGATGCTATGGATATAACACATAAAAGAAAAATTAAATCCATAGATATAAAGGTTAAGGACACCAATCTAATAATAACAGCTCATGCAAAGGATGATATTCCTCTCGAAAAATGGTATTTTATGAAAAAAGCAGATTTTTTTGAAGATGTAACAGGATATAGACCAATTCTAAAAGTTAAAGGGTGAAGAAAATGACAAATAATACAGTCTATCCTTTTTTTAACAGGGAATTAAGCTGGCTGGAATTTAATACAAGAGTGCTTGAAGAAGCTCAGGATTTAAAAAATCCATTATTTGAAAGGCTAAAATTTCTGGCTATTACTGCTTCTAATTTAGATGAATTTTTTATGGTTAGGGTAGCATCCTTAAATGACCAAATAATAGCAGGATACAGTAAGAAAGATTCAGCTGGACTGCTTCCAAAGGAACAGCTAGATAGAATTACTCTCAGAGTACACGAACTAGTATCTGAAAAATACAACACCTATCTTAGGTCACTTATTCCAGCACTTAAAAAAGAAGATATATATTTCAAAAGACCTAAGAATTTAACGGACGAGCAGAGGAATTTTGTAGAAAAATATTTTTTTAATCAAATATACCCTGTTCTTACTCCAATGGTAGTTGATAAATCAAGACCATTTCCACTAATATTAAATAAGAGTTTGAACATTGCTATTTTACTTAGAGGAAATGAAGATATAGAACCAGTGTTTGCAACAGTTCAGGTTCCATCTGTGCTAGATAGGTTTATTCTTCTTCCTTGTGAGAATGATAAAAAAGAATTTATTCTACTTGAAGATATTATTAAAATTCATATGGATATGCTGTTTATAGGGCATGAGATTCTGGACATGGCATGTTATAGAATTACAAGAAATGCTGACCTTTCTATTGATGAAGATGGAGCAGAGGATTTGCTTGAAGAAATAGAGCAGTCTATAAAAAAACGCAAGTGGGGTAATGCTGTAAGATTAGAGTACGAAAAAAATACCTCTCAAGAGATAATTGATTATATTTTAGAAGAATCAGAGGCTTTTGAAGGTGGAATGTATAGAATCGGTGGACCTTTAGATCTTACTTTTCTTATGAAGTTTTATAATTTAAAAGGCTACCAAGATTTAAAATTTGAAAATCAGATACCACTTCCTTCTATCACAGTTCAAAATAACGATATTTTTGAAGCTATAAGTGAAAGAGATATTATGCTTCATCATCCTTTTGAAAGCTTTGATACAGTTGTTGATTTTGTAAGACAAGCAGCTGATGATGACAATGTACTTGCGATTAAGCAAACTCTCTATAGGGTAAGTGGAAATTCACCAATAATATCAGCTCTTGCAAAGGCGGCAGAAAACGGCAAGCAGGTGACTGTGCTGGTAGAGCTAAAAGCGAGATTTGATGAGGAGAATAATATAATTTGGGCTAAACAGCTTGAAAAAGCTGGATGTCATGTAATATATGGACTTGTGGGCTTAAAAACCCATTGTAAGCTATTGCTTGTAGTGCGTAGAGAAGAAGATAAGATAAAGAGATATGTGCATATGGGGACAGGTAACTACAATGATGTAACTGCTAAGTTTTACACAGATACAGCAATAATGACTTGCAACCCTTATATTGGGGCAGATGCCTCAGCTGTTTTTAATATGTTATCTGGATTCAGCCAAATCCAAAGACTTGAAAAGCTAGATATAGCTCCAGTGGGATTGAGAAAGAAGATAGAAAATTTAATTAAGAATGAAATAAGAAATGCAAAAGAAGGGTTTGGAGGACAGATAATATTTAAAATGAATTCTCTGGTGGATGAAAGTATGATTAGACTTTTATATGAGGCTTCCGAGGCAGGAGTAAATATAAAGCTGATTATAAGGGGCATATGCTGTTTGGTTCCTGAATATCCTCAAGTAAGTGAAAATATAGAAGTAAAGAGTATCGTGGGGAAGTTGCTAGAGCATAGCAGAATCTTTTATTTTTATAATGCTGGTCAAGAAAAGATATTTATGTCTAGTGCCGACCTTATGCCTAGAAATCTTGATAGAAGAGTTGAGCTACTATTTCCAGTAGAGGATGAATGTAATAAAGCAAGAGTGAAAAATATTATTAATTTATATCTTTCAGATACTGACAAAACTAGAATTCTTCATAGTACAGGGGTATATAGCAGAGTAGACAAAAGGGGTAAAGAGCCTCTTAACGTTCAAGACTATTTTTATGATTATATCAAAAATAAGATAGATAATAGATTTAATTTTAATGAAATTACTGAGTTTAAACCAAGAACCTATGAAGAGTAGATAAAGACAATATAAAAACGCTCATTACCTTTTAGGTAATGAGCGTTTTAGCTTATTTATGTGGGTTTAATAAATTAACTGTGGGGAAGGGACTTACATTTTTTGTCTTGCTGTATAAGTTGTATGAAGTAATTCATGAGCTTTATGGCCATATGGTTCTCCTAGATATTCAGCATAAAGCTGTTTTATCATTGGATTCTCATGAGATTTTCTAATAGTTTTTGCTCTATCTTCAGAGTAAATACCTTCAATTCTTCTTGAAAGAATTGATAAGTCTCCATGGTGATATGGCTGTCCGCCTCCACCGATACATCCACCAGGACAAGCCATGATTTCTATAGCGTGATATTCAGCTTCACCTGCACGGATTTTTTCAAGTAAAGCTCTCGCATTACCAAGTCCATGAGTAACAGCAATTTTGATATCTTGACCATTGATATTTACAGTAGCTTCTTTAGTTCCATCAAGACCTCTAAGCGCTTCGAATTCAACGTTTTCAAGAGTTTCTTTTGTTAACCACTCATAAGCAGTTCTAAGAGCAGCCTCGATAACTCCACCAGTAGTTCCGAATATTACAGATGCTCCAGTTGATTCTCCTAGAGGATTGTCAAAGTCTTGGTCTTCTAATTCATTAAAGTTTATACCAGCTTCTTTAATCATTTGAGCAAGCTCTCTAGTAGTAATTACTATATCAACGTCTTTAGTTCCACCATGACCAAGCTCTGGTCTAGCAGACTCGTATTTTTTAGCTACGCAAGGCATTACAGATACAACAATCATATCCTCTGGCTTAACATCAAGCTTCTCAGCTAAATAAGTTTTAGCAACAGCTCCAAACATTTCGTGAGGAGATTTACAGCTTGATGGGATATCTAACATATCGCTGAACTGATGCTCAAAGAATTTAACCCATCCTGGACAGCAGCTTGTAAGTATTGGAAGCTTGCCACCATGCTCTAATCTATGAACAAACTCAGATGCTTCTTCCATTATAGTAAGGTCAGCAGCAAAGTCTGTGTCAAATACTTTATCAAATCCAAGTGTTCTAAGTGCAGCAGCCATTTTGCCAGTAACTACAGTTCCAGGCTCCATACCAAACTCTTCACCTAGAGCAACCCTAACAGCTGGAGCTGTTTGCACTACAACATATTTCTTGCTATTTATAGCATCCCATACTTTAGAAACGTTATTTACTTCTGTAAGAGCAGCTGTAGGACATACTGCTAGACATTGTCCGCAGAATGTACACGTAGTTTCATGAATAGGTAAATCAAATGCAGTACCTACTACAGTATCAAAACCTCTGCCAACTGCAGATAATACGTTAACTGTTTGAACTTCATTACATACTGTTTCACATCTTCTACATAAAATACATTTATCCATATTTCTAACTATAGAATAACTGCTTCTATCAATTGGGTACTCAGACATTTTGCCTTCGTATTTGATTTCTCTTATACCTAAATCAGCAGCAAGAGATTGAAGCTCACAATCAGTGTTCTTTTCGCAGATTAGACAATCTTTTGGATGATCTGACAATAAAAGCTCAACAACTGTTCTTCTAGCTCTGATTGCTTTTTGAGTATCTGTTTTTATTTTCATTCCTTCAAATACTGGAGTAGCACAAGCTGGAGCAAGATTTCTTCTTCCTTCAACTTCAACCACGCACACACGACAAGATGCAGCTTGGTTTACCATCTTTATGTCATGAAGATCAAGGTGACATAAAGTAGGTATTTTGATATTTAGTTCTTTAGCGGCTTCAAGTATTGTAGAACCTGCAGGAACCTGTATATCTTTTCCATTTATATTAACATTCACCATACCGTAATCACCCCTTCTTAACCTTTAGTAATAGCATTTACAGGACAAGCATCAAAACAAGCACCACATTTAATACATTGATTTTGATCTATTACATGCTTCTCCTTAACTTTTCCACTAATACATGATACTGGACAAACCTTAGCACACTTAGTACATCCGATACATTTCTCTTCATTAATCATATATTTTAGAAGAGACTGGCAAGCTCCAGCAGGACAAATTTTATCTTGAACGTGAGCTCTATACTCATCGCCAAAGAAATTTAGTGTAGATAGTACAGGGTTTGGAGCAGTTTGACCAAGACCACAAAGTGAAGTATCTTTTATAGTTTGAGCGAGCTCTTTCATAGCGTCAAGATCTTCCATAGTTCCCTTACCTTCAGAAATCTTAGTAAGCATTTCATGAAGTCTCTTGTTACCTACACGACATGGAGTACATTTTCCACATGATTCCTCTACAGTAAACTCTAAGTAGAATTTAGCTATATCAACCATACAGTTATCTTCGTCCATAACAATCATACCGCCTGAACCCATCATAGATCCGATAGCGCCTAATGATTCATAATCTATTTTTACATCTAATTGGTCTTTAGTAATACATCCACCTGATGGGCCTCCTGTTTGAACAGCTTTAAATTCTTTGCCGTCCTTGATTCCGCCACCTATTTCGTAAATGATTTCTCTAAGAGTAATTCCCATAGGAACTTCAACTAGACCAACGTTGTTAATTTTACCAGCAAGTGCGAAAACTTTGGTTCCTTTTGATGTTTCACTTCCGATTGCGTTAAACCAAGAAGCTCCTTCTAAAAGGATAGCAGGTACGTTTGCAAGAGTCTCAACGTTATTAACACATGTAGGCTTGCCCCAAAGTCCACTTTCAGCAGGGAATGGAGGTTTTGTAGTTGGCTCTCCACGTTGTCCTTCTATAGAATGGATAAGAGCAGTTTCCTCTCCACATACGAAAGCTCCTGCGCCATACTTGATTTCAATATCAAAAGAGAAGCTAGTTCCCATTATATTGTCTCCAAGTAGTCCGTGCTCTCTAGCTTCATTTATAGCATGACGGAGTCTCTTGATAGCAAGAGGATACTCAGCACGAATATAAACGAATCCTTTTGATGCTCCAACAGAATAACCAGCTACAGCCATAGCTTCGATTATACTATGAGGGTCACCTTCAAGGATAGAACGGTCCATAAATGCACCAGGGTCTCCCTCGTCAGCATTACATACTATATATTTAATATCTGATACAGGCTTTTTCGTGAATTCCCACTTAAGACCAGTAGAAAAACCTCCGCCGCCTCTTCCTCTTAGGCCAGATAGTTTTATTTCATCAATTACATCTTGAGGTGTTTTTTCAGTAATGCATCTTCCAATTGCCTCATAACCTCTACAAGCAATATACTCAGAGATTAGCTCTGGATTAATAAGACCACAGTTTCTAAGAGCAATACGTTTTTGTTTTTTATAAAAAGACATCTCGTGTTGAGTGTTTACTTTTTCGTGTGAATCAGGATCTTGGTATAGTAGTCTATGTACTCTATTTCCGTCAACAAGATGAGTTTTAACTAACTCAGCTGCATCTTCAGGAGCTACTTGTACATAAAACACATCATCCGGGAATACTTTTACAATTGGTCCTTGCTCACAAAAACCAAAACATCCTGTAATATGAGCGTTTACCTTGTCAGATAAACCTGCTTTTGCTATTTCAGCGTTAAGATTATCGATTAGTTTTTGACTTTGAGAGGACATACATCCAGTTCCACCGCACACTAGGATTTCTCTGTACTCTGTATTTTGAATGTTATCTGTTCTTAGCTTTAAATTTGGCTTGTATTCAGCTTGTAAATCTAGTAGAGCCTTAAAAGATTCAATTTTATTCATGTTAGTCCTCCTTCCTAATCAGCATATTTTGCAAGTATTTTTGGAATATCGTCCACAGTTACTTTTCCATAAACTTCGTCGTTTACCATAATAACAGGGGCTAAACCACAGGCTCCAACACATCTAAGCGCCTCGATTGAATACATTTTGTTTTCAGTAGTCTCGCCTGGCTTGATGCATAGAACTTTTTCAAGTTCTCTAAGTAGAGAATCAGCTTTTCTAACAAAGCATGCTGTACCCATACATACGTTAATTACGTATTTACCTTTTGGTTCTGTAGTAAAGTAAGAATAAAAGCTAACAACACCGAATACTTTAGAAGCTGGTACTCCTAATTTTTCACCTATAAATAGTTGAACTTCCTTTGGAATAAATCCAAAGAGGTTTTGAGCCTTATGAAGAACTTCGATAAGAGCAGTTTCTTTATTTTCGATATTAGCAATATAATCTGCTAACTGATCATAAAGCTCCTTGTTTAAAGTGGTTTCTTGCATATTATCCCTCCTTGCTAAATATTAGACAATCTTTACCCATAATATAACAGAATTTAAAAAAAAGAAAAATAGTATTTACAATAATGGTTAAATATTCACGAAACGCTGAATATCAATGAATATTTTTTAGGTTTTCTTGAATAAAATTAGTCGAATATTCAAGAAAACGATTATCAAGTGAATGAAATATTCAACTACGCCCCTTTTCTTTGATAAATTAACTACTTACGATATATTTATCGTTAAGCTTTTATTCATAGTTAGAAATTATCACCCTCCTATATTGTAGTAATAAGTAAAATTAAGAAAAACCTATTTTTTTAAAGATAACGTTTCCAGAGTACTTTAGTGGGAATTAAACTTACAAAATTTAAAAAAGCAATTTTTAAATTTGTAAAATCTGGATAAAAATATTATATCAAAAAAATCAAAATAAAACTAATAAATATTCATAATATTCTCGATTGAATAACAATTAATTTATTTATTAACAAAATTTCATTATTAAAGAAACAAGTAATTATAAGCGTGTTTTAAATCTTATTATCCAATTGTTTTATTTGAGTGTTTTAAAGCGTTATTAATGATATAATTAGATAAGAAATAGACATGATTTCTCAGATTAAAATGAAATTTATAAATAAATAATAATTTATTTATTCAATTGGTTAATTTTATATCAAATAGGAGGAGATTTTATGAAAATAGTAATTATTGGAAGTAGTGCCGCAGCGATATCGACAGCTGAAACATTGAGAAAGTTGAATCCAGATATAAAAATCACAATGATTAGCAGTGATGATAGACTTCCTTATTATAGACCTATGCTATCACATATGATTGGAGAAACTGAGTACCCAACCAACTTTTACTTAAAAACTAAAGAATATTTTCAGGAAAAAAATATTTCTATAATTCTAAACACTAAAGTAATCGGAATAGATAAAGATAAAAAAATCGTAACAACAGAAAACAACGCTAACTATGAATATGATAAGTTGATTTTATGCACTGGAAGTAATAATTTTATTCCTCCTTTAGAAGGAACAGATAAAAAAGGTGTATATACAATTAAATATGCTAGCGATATAGAAAATATAAATAAAAGTATTGATAAAGTAAAAAATGCAGTGATTATTGGGGGAGGACTTTTAGGAATTGAAGCAGCTTGGAGCTTACTTCATAAAAATATTGATGTAAGCATTGTAGAATTTAGTGATAGGTTGATGCCAAGACAGCTCGATATCAAAGCATCGAAATTAGTTTTAGAATCTGCAACTAAATCTGGTATAAAGTTTTATCTTGGAGAATCCTCTAAAGCTATTTTAGGAGAAGAAACTGTAAAAGGGGTTGAACTAAATAGCAAAAAAATTCTAGATGCAGATATGGTTATTATTTCTGTTGGAGTAAGAGCAAATATAGACCTTCCAAAAGGATGTAAGATAGATTGTGATAGAGGGATAATGGTAACGAAAAATCTTAAAACCTGTGATGAGGATATTTATGCAGCAGGAGATAATGTACAAATTGGAAATAGCACATATGGAATTTGGCCAGCGGCTATGCAGATGGGAAAAATCGTAGCGGCCAATGTACTTGGTGACAATAAAGAATTTGATGGCTTTATTCCTGCTACTATATTAAAAGGACTAGAAATTGGAGTTTATTCTGCAGGAGACATAGAGGACAAAGAAGGAAGAACTTACGAAATTGTTGAAGACTCTAATAATTATAAAAAATTAGTTTTTGAAAATGATATTTTGGTAGGGGGATTATTAATAGGAGAAACTAAATTATCATCGAAAATTTATAGTGCTTTAACTCAGAAAAAAACTAAAAGCCAAATTATCGACGAAAATTGGTTTGTTTAATGTTTATTTTTTCTTTATTAAATGATTTTCAGATGCTATACTGTTTTAGGATTAAAGCTAATTATTAAGAAACTTAAATTATAGGATGTGAAGCAATGCTTATTTTAGCAGATGATTGGAAAGATTATGAGATTATTGATGCTGGTAACGGCGAGAAGTTAGAAAGATGGAAAAACATTGTGCTTAGAAGGCCTGACCCTCAGGCTATATGGCCAGCTGATACAGATAACGTAAAGTGGAAAGATGTCCATGGACATTATCATAGAAGTAGCAAAGGTGGAGGAACTTGGGAGTTTAAAAAGAAAATTCCTGAAAGATGGACTATATCTTATAAGGGACTATCTTTTTATATCAAGCCTACAGCTTTTAAGCATACAGGACTGTTTCCTGAGCAAGCAGCTAATTGGAGCTGGATGATGGATAAAATTTCAAAAGCAAATAGACCGATAAAGGTTCTTAATTTATTTGCATATACTGGAGGAGCAACTTGCGCTGCTTCTTATGCTGGAGCAGAAGAAGTATGCCATGTGGATGCATCAAAAGGAATGGTTGCTTGGGCTAAAGAAAATGCAGAGCTTAGTGGTTTATCGAACAATAAAATTAGATATATAGTAGATGATTGCTTTAAGTTTGTACAAAGAGAAATAAGAAGAGGTAACAAATACGATGCTGTAATAATGGATCCTCCTTCGTATGGAAGAGGGCCAAATGGGGAGATTTGGAAATTTGAAGAGGAGCTTACAAATCTACTAAAGCTTACATCCCAGGTGCTAAGTGATGAACCGCTATTTTTATTATTAAATTCTTACACAACAGGATTATCTCCAACTGCTATAGAAAATATGCTTAAGCTTATAATAGTAAAGGATAAGCAAGGAAGTGTATCGAGTGGAGAAATAGGCTTGCCAGTGAAAAAAGAAAATTTAATTCTACCGTGTGGAATATACGGAAGATGGGAGAAATAAAAGTGACTCCTGAAGTAATATATGAAGACAACCATATTATAGTAGTAGTAAAACCCTTTGGGATGCCATCGCAAGAGGATGATTCAAAGGATTTGGATATGCTCAGCTGGGTCAAGGCATATGTAAAAGAAAAATACAATAAGCCAGGAGAGGTATTTATAGGACTGGTTCATAGGCTAGATAGAGTGTCAGGAGGTCTAATGGTCTTTGCTAGAACCTCTAAGGCTGCATCTAGGTTATCAGATCAAATAAGAAAAAAACAAATTGAAAAGAAATATACTTTAGTTGCAGAAGGAAGTCTTGAGAAAAAGTCAGGTTTTATGGAAGATTTTCTTTTAAAGGACAAATCAAATAACAAAGTAAAAGCATTTAAGAATGAAGTTAAAGATTCTAAAGATGCAAAGCTGAGCTATGAGGTTATGGATGAGAGACAAGGACTTAGCTTGGTTTCAGTCGACCTTATTACAGGAAGGTCACATCAAATAAGAGTGCAGTTTTCATCTAGAAGGTGCCCTTTATATGGAGATTTAAAATATGGCTCTTCTAATCCTCAAAAAAAATCCATAGCTTTATGGTCGTATTATTTGAGCTTTGAGCATCCTACTAAAAAAGAAAAGCTCGAATTCAAAATTGAGTTACCAGACCATAAGCCATGGGATATATTTATCAAATAGTCATAATTTCTTTGACTCTATATTTAGATTTTAGTGTGAAATATTTTTTCTAAACCGGTGGCTTTTTTAGGAGCCACCTTTTTCATGGATTCAAAGTATAAAATTATATCTCCTATATAAGGAAGGTCTTGACCTACGTATTTTTGAGTTAACTCTCTTATCTGCATAGCTGTGATACAGTTTGTGTCGTGGATATCGCAATGTCTGCATTTGGCTATAAGGCCTGCAAGCTTTTTCTCGTAATATATATTGTGATTTTTGGAATTCGTTTTTAAAATAATACCAATAGATAGTGCAAGTATAAAACTAAATAGAGCTATGTAAGTAGGTGTGAAATGTATTTTATCTACTGAAGAGTATAGACCAGATAAACCAAACCCTAAGAATATAATTGAAGCAAGAATCTTCATTGTGACTTCTGGAATTCTTTTTCCAAGCACTTTTCCTACTAATATACCGATTAAACTTACGGCAATCATTCCTGAAGTGGTTCCAAGAAGTGTTAGAAATGGATAAGCTGATTTAGCTCCTAGAGTCATTGCTGTAAGTTGAGTTTTATCACCAAGCTCGCCTATGAAAAAAGCGCTTGCTACAGTTAGAATAGGAGTTTTGAAAGAAAAAGATGTCTCATCCTCCTCTTCCTCATCTTCATATTCTAGTTTTAGAGACCAAAGCCCAAAAATAATAAACATAATGGCCGCCACAACTTTAATTAAATCTAGAGAAACATAGTTACTTATAAAGCTTGCAAAAACTATTGCAAGACCGTGATTTAAAAATGCTCCAAGAAAAACACCTATAAGAACTTGATTTATTTTATATTTAGTTGAAAATGCAAGTGCTAGAAGCTGTGTTTTATCTCCCATTTCAGCTAAAAATATAAGTAAGAAAGATGATATAATTGCTCCCATGATTTTACCCCCACTAAAGATACAATAATAAACTAAAAACAAGTGATAGTTTTAAAATTTACGATAAAAAAAAGACTTTTAGTTTTTAAAAAAATATTATAACTCATTCTTTTTCTAATATCAATTGATATTGTGTAGTAGGGATATTAATTAGAATTAAATTTAATAAAATTTTTCTTTGTTAATAAAACGAAAGGTGATAGCTATGAATTTCCATTATAAGAAATCTTTTAAGTTAAAAAGTGAAATAGGAAATAATAAATTCTCATTCGATAAAAGAGAGCTTTATAAAGAAATCTGCATTTCATCTTTAATAGAATCGAGTGAAATCCATATAAAAGAATCAACTACTGTAGCTTTTGTAGAGATGGATAACGATAAAGAAGTCGGTTTTAAAGGGATAGAACCATTCATAGTAAAAACTCATAAGAATAAAAAAATTTACGTATTTGACAATCATAACCATGCATTTTTCTTTATATATAAAGAAATTTTTGAAAATAAAATTCCCTTGGGACTTGATATGATTCATATTGATCAGCATAAAGATACGAGAAAACCAGATGTAGATTTTTCTGAAGTGAAGAATTGGCAGACAGATATAAGGGATTTTCTTTATGAAATTAATTATCTAAGCAAAGAAGATATAGATTACGAAGTAACTTTGTTAGATGCTGCATTTTATTATACAAATGCTGTGTTAAATGTAGGAAATTTTATTAAGCCACTTCAAAAGGAAAGCTTAATTGAGAACTTATTTATAGTGGATTCAACATATTCTTTGGATAATATTGAAAATCAAGCTGAGAGTAGTAATGGGTATATTTTAGATATTGATTTGGATTTTTTTAGCGAGGATATGGAGTACATTGACAGGAAAAGAAAAATAGAAGTGATTAATAACCTTGCTAAAAAGGCATCACTTATAACTATATGTACTAGTCCTTTTTTTATAGATTTTCAGAAAGCCAATGAGGCGTTAATGGAATTAAATTTATGTGTAGAAGATTAAAAAAACATGTTATTATATCATAGTACTAAACATAATAACTAGGAGGATTTTTGGATGTTAGACATAATAAGAGTATTAATTTTGAGTATAGTAGAAGGTGTGACTGAGTTTCTACCAGTTAGTAGCACTGGCCACCTTATTTTAGTAAATGAATTTGTTTCCCTAAAGCCACAGTCTTTCTCAAATAGCTTCAATGTTATTATTCAGCTTGGGGCTATTCTATCGGTAGTTGTGTTGTATTTTGAAAAACTAAACCCTTTTAGTTCAAATAAATCTAAACAGCAAAAAAAGAATACAATAGATTTATGGTTAAAAGTAATAGTAGGAGTTATTCCAGCTGGAATTTTAGGATTCTTATTCGACGACTTCATAGATGAATATCTGTTTGGACCTGTAACAGTTACAATAGCGCTTTTTGTTTGGGGAATAATAATAGTTTGGATTGAAAATAAAAATAAAAAAATATCTATTGATTCTGTTTATAAAATTACATATAAAACTGCTCTTTTAATTGGACTTGTACAGTGCTTAGCAATGATTCCAGGTACATCAAGATCAGCTGCAACAATTATAGGAGCTATGCTCCTTGGGTGCTCAAGAGGAGCGGCAGCAGAATTTTCTTTTTTCCTAGCGATTCCTACGATGTTCGGGGCTACTCTTTTAAAACTTGCGAAAATGTTTTTGGGTGGTACAATTTTTACCGCATGGCAGTGGTTTTTACTGTTTCTAGGCTGTGTTTTCTCTTTTATAGTAGCTCTTCTGGTTATAAAGCTATTTTTAAACTATGTTCAAAAGCATAATTTTAAGGTTTTTGGATATTACAGAATAGCGCTCTCTAGTATTTTGCTCGTATACTTCTTTTTTATAAAATAGCAGGAGAAACAAATGTCTAATAATAAATTGTATCAGGTTTATTCGGAGTACTTAAAAGAAAAGTACAAAGAAAAGGTTTATAGGATACCTATAAATCTTCCAGTAACTTGTCCAAATAGAGATGGATGCGTTGCAAAAGATGGCTGTAGCTTTTGCTCAGAAAAAGCTGCAGGATTTGAAGCCCTATCGAATAAAATATCTGTTAAAGAGCAGCTTGAGAAAAATATTGACTATATAGGGCCTAGATATAAGGCTAAAAAATATATAGCGTATTTTCAAAATTTCACTAACACTTATCTGCCACCGGCTGTCTTTGAAGCTTATGTTAAAGAGGCTATAAGGGAGGATGTAGTTGAAATTTCAGTGTCTACTAGACCAGATTCATTGGATGAGAGATATTTAGATATTCTTAAAATGATAAAAGAAGCACATGATATTGAAATAACAATAGAACTTGGGCTTCAAAGCATAAATCATAAGACCTTAAAAAGCATAAACAGAGGTCATACCTTGGCAGAGTTTATTGAAGCGGCTAATCTTGTAAAAAGCTATGGCTTTGAGCTAGTAGTACACATGATACTAAATCTTCCGTATGATGACGAAGAAGATATAATTGAGGGAGCAAAGATACTTTCCGCGCTTAAGGTCGATGCAGTAAAGCTTCATTCCTTATATCTTATTAAAAACACTCCAATGGCAGATTTAGTCGAGTCAGGTAAACTAGAGATATGCTCAATGGATGATTATATAAAAAGAACTTCGCTTTTTCTTGCTTATCTTTCTCCAGATATTGTAATTCACAGGCTTTTAGGAAGAGCTCCAAAAGAAGATACGATTTTTTGTAATTATTCTACCTCATGGTGGAAGCTTAAAGATATGATTGAAGCCTATATGATAGCAAATGATTTATACCAAGGGTGTTATTTTGACTATCTAGGAGGAAAAGCTGTAAGACACCTTTAGGCTTATAATAGAAAAGAGTAATCCAATTATATTTCATTATTGGACTACTCTTTTATTTTTTAGGAATAAATTATCAGTAAGTGAGGTTGGTCTATATTAATACTGATTAGAGCCTTATGGAATAAATTTTTCACCTAGATATTTTTTGATATCCTCAGTTGAAGAATCTGGGGTAACCAAAACTTCTCTCCCAGTCTCTTCAAAAATTATTAGGACTTCGCAATCTCTTGCTTTAAAAAATTTTTTAACGGTTTCTTCAAGAACCTTCCTTACTTTTATTACATCTTTTTTCTTTTTTTCATATTCTTTAGTAAAATAACTCCCTTTTAAGGTGATTATTTTTATATATCTGGTTGTCATAATTCCTCCTAATTGATTTATTTAGCTAATGGAAATAGAGTCTGATCCCAGGTGTGGGTTTTTGCCATTTGAGTACTTGTAAGCATAAAGAAATCATAGCTTACATAATTTAATGGTTTCTTAAATGAGCCGCTGTAGACTGGATCATTCCATGTGACATCTAAATGATACCATAAATTGTTTAGCTTAACTAGATTCCACATGTGGTCTTCATTAGCAGCCACTCCACTTATAATTTTTGCATCTATTCCTGCGTAACTAAGCATTTTATAAGTTAGAAATGAATAGCCTTCACAAAGTGATGATTTATTAAAGACTGCATGATATGCAGAATTTTTTTCATAACTAAGGTCATATTCAACATGCTTAACTATAGTATCGTTTACAAATTTAATTACATCAAGATTACTAGGACTTAGTGCTAAAAAAGGATCCATAGTGGTTTTTATCCATTCATTAACTTTTGTATTTTCATCTGGAGTCATGCGATAATCCAAGTTTAAAACTAAATTGGCAGATTTTCCAGTTACACTTCCATCCATAGTAATAGAATAGATGTCCATATTGCTTTGATAAAAAATTATATTCGTAATATGATTGAAAATTTTCTGTGCTTGACTATCGCTAAAGTTTTTTAAATTTAAATTGATATTTTCTTTTCTGCTTATTGCATCTTGGATAAGTTCTAGGCGAAATTGTTCACTTTGTATTAGATTGTTGGCATCGTAAGCAGTCGCACTAAGGGCGAAGGTATTGGCAGGCATGAGTAAAAAGATAACCATGAAGATGAGGAGAGATTTTTTCATTTCAATCCTCCTTTCTAATAATAATCAACAAGAGAAAATGTTGTGTTTTTCTGATATAATATATAAGGTTACTATATATTATACCAAAATTAATAGATTTTAAAACGAGGTAATACTATGGAGATTACAAAAATTAATGGGAAAAGTGGATTTGTAAAGGGTGGGACTACCACAGGAATATATACTTTTAAGGATAAATCTGTACTTATTATAGATCCGGGTCTATCGTCTGCAAGAGGAAATAGACTAAGCCAGATGTTAGAAGACAGCTCTCTTAGAGCTAGATACTGTATCACAACTCATGAACATCTGGATCATTTCGAAGCATACAGTAGTATTAAGAATCATTTTACTGGATGTAGTTTTTTCTGCTCTGAAAACACAAAAAGATTTCTTCAAAGTCCTAAATTTTTTACTACATATATTTATGGAGCAAATCCACATAAAAAATTACTAGGAAATACAAAAGCCAGTATTTTTGATTTTGATATAGAAGATACAATAAAACAAGGACAGTTTAAGCTTTCTGATATAAAATTTCAAGCATATGAGCTTAATGGGCATAGTAATGGAGATATAGGAATTCTATCGCCTGATAAGGTTCTTTACGTTGGGGATGCATTATTTGACTATCATATAATGAAAAAATATGATTTTCCTTTTATATTTGATGTAGAAAAATATTTAAAAAGCCTTGAGCTGATAGATGAGATTGATTTTGATTATTGTGTTATAGGACACAGCAAATCCATTTATAACAAGGATGAAATAACGGATATTGTAAGCAAAAATAAAGATAATGTTAACAGGTACGTGAATGAAATATATAATCTGTTAGAACAACCATATACTAGAGAAGAACTACTTAGTAAGATAATAAGTGATAATGACTTGAAACTAGATTATAAAGAATATCATTATTACTATTCCACACTCGGCTCCATGTTAACCTTGTTAATTGACAATGATCAAATTCAATACGAGGTTGAAAATGGTTTAGTGTATTACTACAAACTTTAATATTGTGAAGGGGACGATATTATGGAACTTAATCAATGGAAAACTGTTCTTATTCCTTATCAGTACGCTGTAGAGGAACTAAAAGTAAAATTCAAAAATATTCGCAAAGAGCTAATAGACAATGGCGAATATTCTCCTATTGAGTTCGTTACGGGAAGAGTAAAAAAAATATCATCAATTATAGATAAAGCCAAGCGCTTAGATATTGACTTAAGCGAAGTAGATGACAAAATTGAAGATATAGCTGGGATAAGAATAATGTGCCAGTTTGTAGAGGATATATATACTGTGGTTTCTTATATAAGAAGCCGTAAGGATATGGATGTGCTTTATGAAAAGGATTATATTAAAAATGACAAGTCAAGTGGTTATAGAAGCTACCATGTAATAATAAAATACCCCATTCAAACTGTATCTGGAGTAGTTGACATCCTAGCAGAAATTCAAATAAGAACTCTATCTATGAACTTTTGGGCTACTATTGAGCATTCTTTGAAGTATAAGTATAACCACTATATTCCTTCTGATATAGCGCAAAGACTAAGAAAAGCTGCTGATGCCGCTTTTAATTTAGACCAAGAGATGAGTGTGATTAGAGAAGAAATAATGAGAGCTCAGGTTATGTTTGAAATGAAATCAGTAACTGTAAAGGATATCATTTACAGCATTCAGGAGCTTCAAAAAATGGGTCTTACTGATGAAGCTAAGGATTTTCAACGCAGATTTGATGCAGTAAGCACTGTATCTGAAATGGACGATATAATAATGCTTAGAAATGAGCTTAACAAACGTATTTATGAACTAAAAAAATCGTAAAAATAAAGTATTATTAAGGAGAATTAATGAAAATATATGCTATAGGAGATCTTCATCTCTCAAGTAATTCAAACAAGCCTATGGACATATTCGGATGGCATAATCACAAAGAAAGAATATTTGAAGATTGGAAGGCTAAGGTAAAATCTGAAGACTTGGTGCTTTTGGTAGGAGACACCTCATGGGCAATTCATTTAGATGAAGCAAAACAAGATTTGCAAGAAATTGCTGAGCTTCCAGGTACAAAAGTATTGATTAAAGGAAACCACGACTACTGGTGGGGTACTTTAAGCAAAATGAATAAATTATATGATAATATGTTTTTCCTTCATAACAACGTATATGTATTTGGAGACTACGTTATCTGCGGAACAAGAGGCTGGCTTTGTCCAAATGAAACAAAGTTTACAGAAGAAGATTTAAAGGTGTATGAAAGAGAAGCTATGAGATTTAGAAATTCTCTAGATAAAGCAAAAAGTACAGGTGTAAAAACTATTATAGCCATGCTTCATTATCCGCCTACAAATGAGCTGTTTGAGAATTCGTTGTTTACAGCTCTAATTAATGAGTATAATGTTGATAAAGTGGTCTATGGTCACCTTCATGGCAATGATTTTTTTAAAACTGGACTTCAAGGTAGAGTAAACAATGTGGAATATTCTTTGGTGTCATGTGACTACTTGGATTTTAAACTCAAGGAATTAATTTAGTCTTTATTTTGTATCACTTAGCTCTTATTTTAACTTATCTTTGATATTGGTTAGGGGGATTATGTATGGTACTAAAAGGCAAGGTTGTCATAGCTCAAGGTGGAGGACCTACAGCTGTAATTAATCAATCTTTAGTTGGTGCAGCTTTAGAGTCTAGAAAATTTCCTCAGGTTGAGAGAGTTTATGGAGCAGTTCATGGTGTTAGAGGTATAATTAATGAAGACTTTCTTGATCTTACTCAAGAAACGACTCATAATTTGGAATGCGTTGCGAATACACCATCTTCAGCGTTATTTTCTACTAGAGATAAGCCTGATGAAAAATATTGCAAGGAGATATTTGAGGTATTAAAGGCTCATGATGTGAGATATTTCTTTTATATTGGAGGAAATGATTCTGCATCAACTGTGAATATAGTTAATGAAAATGCAAAAAAATCCTCATATGAGTTTAGGGCTATACATATTCCTAAAACCATAGACAATGATCTTTTAGTAAATGATCACACTCCAGGATATGGTTCTGCTGCAAAGTTTGTTTCTCAAGCTTTCAATGGAGTTGATTTAGATAATAGAGCACTTCCAGGTGTTTATATAGGAGTAGTTATGGGAAGGGATGCAGGTTTTTTAACTGCAGCTTCCGCCATTGCTCAGAAATTTCCTGACGATGGGCCTCACCTCATATACTTGCCAGAGGTTCCATTTGACAAAGAGAAATTTTTGGGAGACGTAAGAGAAATATATAGAAAATACGGTAGATGCGTTGTTGCAGTATCAGAAGGTATAAAAAATGAAGATGGCGTTCCTGTTGCAAAAGACTTAATGAGCAAGATAGAATACGATGCTCATGGCAATATAGTCCTTTCTTCTACAGGTGCATTAGGAGAAAAGTTAGCTAGCTATGTAAAAGAAAATTTAGGAATAAGCAGAGTCAGATCAGATACTTTTGGATATTTGCAAAGGTCATTCATGGGATGTGTTTCTGAAGTGGATCAGCATGAGGCTAGAGAAGTGGGAGAAAAAGCAGCGCAGTTTGCTCTTTGGCATAATATGGATGGTTCCATTACTATACACAGAACTGGAGATTATTCTGTAGATTACAGGCTTACTAGTTTAGACAAGGTAGCCAAATATACAAAATCAATGCCGGAACATTTTATAAATAAAGAAGGAAATCATGTAACAGAGGCTTTTAAAAATTATCTAAGGCCGCTTATAGGTCAAGACCCATTTACAGCTCATATGCTTAGAGCTCCTAAAGTAGATAAAATTCTTAAAAATATATAATAGTATTATAAATTATAGAAATTATAAACTCCATCTAAGACCTTAGCTAAAAAAGCTAAATGGACTTGATGGAGTTTTTTTAAATTATTCCTTGTATAAATTTGTCAATTCTTCACTTATAATACATGAGAGTCTAGCGTTGTTTTTTAGAATTTCACCTATATACTGCATAGTTTTACCTTTTGTGTAACTGTCTATTTCTTCTATCATATATGAAGTGAAGTCTTTTCTATCTATATGTGACTGCCTTGCTTTTTCTAGTGCCATTTTCACATAGCTTTCCATAGTTTCTCTATCAATAACGCATGCAGGAGGAACAGGATTAGCAACTATTACTCCACCTTTTATTCCTAGATTCCATTTTGTATCAATCAAGCTAGCAATTTCTTTAGGGTGGTCTATTCTATACTCTACCTTGAGGCGGTCGTCCAATACATAAAAAGCTGGAAAAATATCTGTAGTATATCCTACAACAGGTACACCGTATGTTTTTAGATATTCCAAAGTCAATGGTATATCAAAAATGTAGTTTACTCCCGAACAAACTACAGCTACATTTGTAGATGAGAGTTCTTGTAAATCAGAGGATATATCAAAATTTTCAACTGCACCTCTGTGAACTCCGCCAATAGCAGCTGTTGACAGAACTCTTATTCCAGCAAGTTTGGAAATAAAAAGAGCTGCAGCTGAAGTAAGCGTCCCAGAAAGCTTTTGGGATATAAAATAGGAAATATCTCTTGTTGAGATTTTAGGTGCGTGATCCATGCTGAGAAGATATGCTATTTCAGATGAAGTAAGACCTGCGATTAGCTTTCCATCAATAATTCCTAGAGTTGCTGGGTAAGCTCCACTGCTTTTTATTATATCTTCAATCTCCATTGCTAAATTTAAGCTCTGTGGATAAGGAACTACCTTTGATATACTATTTAATTCTAAACCCACTACAGGTTTATTTGAGCGAATTATTTTTTCTAAGTTTTTTTCTATAAAAAGATATTTATTCATAAAAAAACCCCCTTAACATGTCGATTTTCATTTAAGCTAGCGGCATATTAGTTATTATACCTTTAAACTGTGAATGAAAACAAAACAAAAATGCTAAGAGGGATATTTTTTAGGCTGCTTGATTTAACCTTTTTGAATCTTGAGGATTTTTTGTTATTAGTGATATTCCTATTGCAAATATAAGTAGTCCAGCAGATATAAGATATGCAAGATTGTATGAACCTGTGCTATCGACTATGACAGCTGCCATAATAGGGCCTATAGTTCCACTTATACCCCAAGCTGTATATAAAACGCCATAATTTCCGCCGAAGTTTTTTACTCCATAAAAATCTGCAGTAAGAGATGGGAAAAGGCTGAGCAGTGAACCATAGCCTATACCTGCTAACATAGTTCCTATAGTAATTCCGATTGGGTTTACATAGCTAGCAAATAACAACATATTTATGCCTTGTATAGCAAGGACTAAAGTAAGTGTACGTATACGACCGATTTTATCTGAAATAAGACCTGCTCCTATACGACCTAGTGCATTGAATATAGCTAACAATCCAACTAAAAAGAACCCTTTATCCCATGAAGCCTGCTCCAAAGAAATGGCAGCTAGATTTCCTATTATCATCAGGCCAGCTGATGATGACAGGGCAAACATTATCCATAAAAAATAAAATTCTTTAGTTTTAATTATGCCCTTCCAATCAAAATCAGCTACTGGTTTTGATTTAGGAGCGTTTGAGTTTTTCATATTTTTTGGCTCTTCAGGGACATAACCCTCAGGAGGGTTTTTAATTAGCTGAGCTATTCCAGTTCCAACGATTAATATGAAAATACCAAGTATTAAAAAAGTTCTAGAAATACCAAATGATGAAATTAGAGCTGTGGTAATAGGAGCTATGTAAAGAGAAGCAAGACCCATACCACTTACAACTATTCCAGTAACCATACCTTTTTTTGCTGGATGAAACCATTTTAATGCTGGGGGAGTTACTGAAGCATAAGCAAAACCTATTCCACCTCCAGTTATTATTCCATATGACAATACTATTATTGCAGGATTTGTTGTAAAACTTGATAAGATAAGACCTAAAGCTGTAAATATAGTTCCAAGTATAACGATTTTCTTTGGGCCATATTTGTCTTGAAGCTTTCCTGCAACAAGAAGAGTAAGAGCCCATACTAAAATAGCAACTGTGTAAGGCAGTGAAGCTTCACTGTTTGACCAATTCAAATCAGCAACTAGTGACTTTTTAATAACGCTCCAAGAATATAAAACTCCGATAGTTAGATTTACGCCAAGGCCAGCTAATAATACTGTCCAAGCCTGTTTTGCTAAACTTTTGTTTTCCATCAAACGACCTCCATATAATATCAAAAAATAAATGTGAGTTGATTATAAACTTTAGAGTTACTCAAAGGTCAAATATTTTTTTACAAAAAAAGTATATTGAGTTTTTTTATAGCTGAATTTAAAGTATAATAATCCAAATAATAGATATAATCACAAGCAAAGGAGAGGTTTATGAAAGAAAAGTTCATGATTGGAGAATTGGCCAAACTTTTTAATATAAGCACGGATACTATTAGACATTATGACAAAAAAGGTTTATTAAAACCTCAGTGCAACAAAGATAACTCCTATAGGTATTATGATGTGAGAGATTTTTTTAAGCTTAGTAGGATACTTTTTTTTAAAAGCTTGGATATCTCTCTTGAAGATATAAAAAATTACCTCCATAATAAAAACACTGAGAATCTTCTGGTTCTTTTGAAGAAAAAAGAGAAGGAGGCCCATGCAAAGGTTCAGCACTGGAGCGCTTTAGAAAATAAGATTAAGACAAAAATACAGATAATAGAATCAGCCCAAAAAGATTTAGACATAGTGAGACTAAAGATGATGCCAGCTAGAAGTGGTATTTTTCTGAGAATAAAGCAAAAAGATGACCATTATGAAACTAAAAAAATGTTTAGTGACAACAAACAATATATAGCTATGAGTTCATGGCTTGTTGATGGGCAGATATACACTTCTCTTGAAAAAGAAGATTTGGAAAAAGGTATTTTTAATAAGTTTAGCTATTTTATTGAGCTTCCATTCGCTGAAGATATATTAAAATCCGATATAATAACTTTACCTAAAGGTGAATATGCATGCATTAGTTTCTTAGGACCATATAGAGAAATGCATAAGCATTATGAAATTTTAATTCATTGGATTTCAAACCATGGCTATAAAATTACAGGAAACTCAATAGAAAAAAACATCGTAGACTATGATTTTTCTGATTCTGAAGAAGAATACATATCTGAAATACAAATCCCTGTAATGAAAATTAAATAATGTAAAACAAAGCATTGAAAACATAAAAAATAGAAATTTTATAAAAAAATTACAAAATAAAATTATCGGAAAATAAAGAAAATTGGATAAAATTAATTATTTGAAATTTTAAAAAATATACTGGAAAACATTTGACACAATTATTATGCTAGTATTATACTAACTGTGTAGATAATAACCACCTTTGTAGTACAATAAATGTTTATTTTATTTTTATTGGGTATATAATATTAGGTGAGAGAGATTATCACCTACCTATTATTTTAAATATGGTAGCTTGGTATAACAAAATTTTCAAAGTTATGGAAAAAAATAAAATTGAGGTGACTGTAATGGAAGACAAGAAGGTTCTTAATGTTTATTCAGAAATTGGTAAACTAAAGACTGTACTGCTTCACAGACCAGGAAAAGAAATTGAGAATCTTACACCAGATCTTATGGATAGACTGTTGTTTGATGATATTCCTTACTTGGAAGTAGCCAGACAAGAGCATGATGCTTTTGCCAAAATTTTATCCGACAATGGAGTAGAGGTACTTTATTTGGAGGATTTAGCAGCAGAGGCAATCGAAGATGCTAGTGTAAAAGAAAGATTTGTAGATGAATTTATTAAAGAAGCTGGTATTCTTGGTGAGAAGAAAAAACAGCTAGTAAAAGAACTCCTATTAAATTGCAAAACAAATAGAGAATTAGTTGACAAAATGATGGAAGGAATCAGAAAATCTGAACTTCCAAATTACAATGCAACTTCTCTTGCTGACATGGTGGACTCAGGCTATCCTTTCGTCGCAGACCCTATGCCTAATCTATATTTCACGCGAGATCCTTTTGCTACTATTGGCTCTGGAATTTCGTTAAATCACATGCGCACTGTTACAAGAAACAGAGAAACTTTATTTGCAAAGTATATCTTTGAAAATCATCCACGCTTTAAAGATAGTGATGTTCCTAAATGGTTTGACAGGGATGACAACACTTCATTAGAAGGTGGAGATGAGCTTGTACTTAATAAAGAAGTACTTGCTATAGGTATTTCTGAGAGAACAGATGCTGCTTCTATCGAAAAAATGGCAAAACGTATTTTTGATAAGGATGAGAGCTTTAAAACAGTTTTAGCTTTCCATATACCTAATAAAAGGGCGTTTATGCATCTAGATACAGTTTTCACAATGATTGATTTTGACAAATTCACAATACATCCTGAAATCGAAGGACCTCTTACAGTATATGCTATCAGTAGGGGAGAAGGTAACAGTATAAAAATCCAAAAAGAAACTCAAGAGCTAGATAAGGTATTGGCAAAATATCTTGAAGTTGAAAAAGTTACTTTAATCCGTTGTGGCGGCGGAGATATGATTGATGCCGCTAGAGAGCAGTGGAATGATGGATCTAATACTCTTGCAATTGCTCCAGGTGAAGTAGTTGTTTATTCTAGAAATCACGTAACAAATAAATTGCTTGAGGAAGCTGGAGTGAAACTTCATATCATGCCATCGAGTGAGCTTTCAAGAGGTAGAGGCGGTCCACGCTGCATGTCTATGCCTTTATACAGAGAAAATCTATAATACACTTAAACTTAGGCTTGCCTATAGAATAATAATAATAATTTTTAATTTAAAAATTGGAGGGAATACAATATGCCAGTAAGTCTTAAAGGAAGAAGTTTTTTAACATTAAAGCATTTTACACCAGAAGAAATCAACTATCTTTTAGATCTATCAGCTGATTTAAAAGCGAAAAAAAGAGCAGGCATTAAAGGGAATCTACTTGAAGGTAAAAACGTAGTTTTACTATTTGAAAAAACCTCAACAAGAACTAGATGCGCATTTGAAGTTGGAGTACTTGATGAAGGTGGTCATGTTACATTCTTAGGTTCTGGCGATAGTCAAATGGGTAAAAAGGAATCAATCGAAGATACAGCTAAAGTACTTGGAAGATTTTATGATGGTATTGAGTTTAGAGGATTTAAGCAGGAGACAGTAGAAATTTTAGCAGCAAATGCAGGAGTTCCAGTGTGGAATGGTCTTACTGACCTTTATCACCCAACTCAAATTTTAGCTGACTTTTTAACTATCAAAGAGCATGTTGCTAAGCCACTTAACAAAGTTAAATTTGTTTATGCTGGAGATGCAAGAAATAACATGGGTAACTCTTTAATGATAGGTGCAGCAAAAATGGGTATGGAGTTCTGGGGTCTTGCGCCAAAAGAATTATGGCCATCAGAAGAGTTAGTTGCCGAAATGAAAGAAGTTGCTAAGGAAACTGGAGCATCTATTAACTTCAGTGAGAATGTTGATGATGTAAAAAATGCTGATGTTATTTATACTGATGTATGGGTTTCTATGGGTGAAGAGGCTATGTTTGAAGAAAGAATCAAGCAGCTTAAGCCTTACCAAGTTAACATGGATATGATTAAGAAGACAGAAAACCCAGATGTTCTATTCTTACATTGCTTACCAGCTTTCCATGATTTAAACACAACAGTAGGTAAAGATATCTATGAGAAGTTTGGACTTGAGTCTATGGAAGTTACTGATGAAGTTTTCAGAAGCAGACATTCAAAAGTATTTGATGAGGCTGAAAACAGAATGCATACTATAAAAGCTGTAATGGTTGCAACTATAGGAAACTTATAAGATTAATCGATTAAATAAAAAAACTAAAAGCAGGGGAGTTTTCCCTGCTTTTATAGACTTAAATTATGTATAAAACTAGGAGGAAAATGAATGAAAGATAAAATTGTTGTTGCACTAGGAGGAAACGCCCTTGGAAATACACCTGAGGAGCAAATTCAAGCTGTAAGACATACAGCAAAGCCAATCGTGGATTTGATAGCTGATGGTCATGAGGTTATAATAGCCCATGGCAACGGACCACAGGTAGGTATGATAAATCTTGCTATGGATGTAGCTTCAAAATCATCTGCGGCTACTCCAGAAATGCCATTTCCAGAGTGTGGAGCTATGAGCCAAGGTTATATAGGCTACCATCTTCAAAATGCGATTAGAGAAGAACTACTTGAAAGAGATATGCAAATCCCAGTAGCTACTGTAGTTACTCAAGTAATAGTAGATAAAAATGATTCAGCATTTGAAAACCCAACTAAACCTGTTGGAGCTTTTTACTCTAAAGAAGAGGCAGAAAAGCTAATGACAGAAAAGGGCTTTGTAATGAAAGAGGATGCAGGTAGAGGCTATAGAAGAGTAGTTGCTTCACCACTTCCTATAGACGTAGCTGAAAAAGAAACAATAAAGACCCTAGTTGACAACAATCAAGTAGTTATTGCTGTTGGAGGAGGAGGAATTCCTGTTTATGCTGAAGGCAATAAATTAATTGGAATTCCTGCAGTTATTGATAAGGATTTTGCTTCAGCAAAGCTTGCTGAAATTTTAGATGCAGATTATTTGATTATTCTTACAGCAGTAGAGCAAGTTGCTATTAATTTTGGAAAAGAAAACGAGCAGTGGCTTTCAACTTTAACTATAAGTGAAGCTGAGAAATATATTGAAGAAGGACATTTTGCTCCTGGCTCAATGCTTCCAAAAGTTAAGGCGGCTATATCTTTTGCTGAGTCAAAGGAAGGTAGAAAAGCTCTTATTACATCACTAGAAAAAGCATCTGCAGGGATTGCAGGACAGACAGGGACAAGAATAGTAAAATAGTATATAATGTAGTGAAAGGGAAGAGAAATCTTCCCTTTTATTTAAAATAGAGTTGTTATGATTTTAAATGATTAAAACCATAACAATTTTATTTTATAAAAATTTAAGGAGGAGCCATTTTGGATCAGGAAAGAATAATAGAAAAAATGATGGATTTTGGACTAAATAAATATGAAGCTAAGGCCTATGTAGCTCTAATTAAAAATCCTGAAGTTACTGCGTATGAACTAAGTAAAGATTCTGGCGTTCCCCAAGCTAAAATATATGAAACTATGAGTAAGCTTTTGTCAAAAAATCTAGTTAATATAATTGGAGATAACCCTACAAAATATATCCCCGTTGATTTTGATGCATTTTTAGATACGTACAAAGAAAATGTTGAGTATTCTGTAGATTATCTAAAAAAGAATATAAAAAATTTAAGCCAATCACAAAAAGTATCATATCTATGGCATTTAGAAGGAAGAGATAATATTTTCCAAAAGATAAAAAACATGATACCTAAAGCAAATTCATTTTTATATTTAGAAGCTTGGGCTGAAGAATTTGATTTTTTTGCGGATGAGCTTAAAGAAGTGGAAAGTAAAGGAATAGAAATTGTGAGCGTTATCTACGGAGATACTAAAAATGATATAGGTATTATGCATTTTCATGAGATGGAAGGGCTTGAAAAGCAAGTAGAGGAAGTTGGAAGGTGGTTTACACTTGTTGTAGATGGAGCAGAGTCTTTATTTGCTGTCTTTGTTGAAAAAGGAATAGATCAAGGAATATGGACAGAGAATAAGGCGTTTATGCTCATGGCAGAGTCGTTTATTTCACATGATATTTTTATCGCTGAAATATATAAAATGCATAAGCTAGAACTGGATAAAGAGTTTGGACCCAATATGCAACATATAAGGAAGTACGTAAAAACCAAATAATGTCGAATGTTTTTACATTATTATTGCAAAATGAGACACTATAAAATAATTATTTTATAAATCTTGTTTTATTTATTGACAACGCTTATGCACTTGGATTATAATTAAAATTTACAAATTTGACAATTACTCTCTGCTGTGCTATTATGTAAATAGTGATAATAGAGAAGAGGGTGATTTTTTGGCTACGAAACATACCTTAGAAGGAATAAGAAAGAGTATTGAAAAGCACCTGGGAAAAAAGATAATTCTAAAAGCTAACAAAGGCAGAAAAAAGATTATAGTTAGGGAAGGCATACTTGAAAATGCATATCCTAATGTTTTCGTTGTTAGGCTTGATGGAAACTACGAAACTACTACTAGAGTATCTTATAGCTATTCTGATGTACTTACATCTACAGTCAAACTCAAACTGAGTAAAAACGACTTAGCTAAACTTTCTTAGTATTACTACATAAGAAACCCCTTTTATTAAGTTAAGAGGGGTTTTTTGTATGCAGAATTATTTTCGATTATAATTACAGTTTTTATGTATTTTGCAACTTTTGTATAGTATAATGTTCTTATTGTATAAAAAATACATTATTATCAATTGTCCTTTTGGAGGAAGTATGGAAAAGTTAGTAGTAAAAGCAAATGCAAAGATAAACCTTACTTTGGATGTTATAGATAAACGCGAAGATGGCTACCATTTGTTGGATATGGTAATGCACAGCGTGGGTATATATGATGAAATAACTATAAAAAAGAATTATGAAAACAATATAAAGGTAAGCTGTGATAATAATAGCTTAGAAATAGACGAAATGAACTCTGCATTTAAGGCAGCAAAGTTAATTATGGAAGAAAAAGAATTTTCAGGAGTGGACATACATATTAATAAAACCATACCAATTGGCGCAGGAATGGCTGGGGGAAGTGCAGATGCAGCCGCTGTAATAGTTGGAATAAATGAGCTTTTTAATCTCAACATGTCACTTGAGGAAATGAAAAGTATAGCTCTTAAAATAGGAGCAGATGTACCCTTTTGTATAGAAGGAGGGTGTGTAAGAGCAACAGGAATTGGAGAAAAAATGGAAAAGCTCCCAATTATGGATTTGAATCTGCTAATTATTAAGCCAGATGAGTCTATATCTACAGCTTTTGTATATAAGAATCTAATTCTTTCAGAACTTGCAAATAGACCTGACAATAATGGCTTTATAAAGGCTATGAATAATAATTTAGATGAGATGGTAAAAACTATGGGTAATGTATTAGAAAGTGTTACAGCAAGTAAAGTTTCATTTATAAACGAAATAAAAAAAGATATGATAAATGGCAAGGCGAAAATTTCTATGATGACTGGCAGTGGAACTGCAGTATTTGGAATTTTCGAATCCATTTCAGATTTGAAAGATTGCTATGAGAGTTTAAGATTTAAATATAATGAAATTTTTGTAACTAAAACAGAGAGAGGAGGAGTTTATATTGAATCGAGGGATTAATAAGCTCAATATAAAAGATATAAAACCACTTAGAGAAATTGTATTCGAGCATCTTAGAAATGCAATTTTAGATGGAACGTTGCTACCTGGAGAGAGGTTAATGGAAGTTCAGCTAGCTGACAAGCTAGGTGTGTCTAGAACTCCTATTAGAGAAGCTATTAGAAAGCTAGAGCTAGAAGGTTTAGTAGAAATGATTCCTAGAAGAGGGGCTCAGGTTTCAGATCTTTCTGTAAAAGATGTAGCTGATGTGCTTGAAGTAAGAGAAACCTTAGAAGGCTTAGCAGCATCACTAGCTGCAGTCAATATGAGTGAAGAAGAGCTTAAGGAGCTAGAAAAAGCGTATATAGCCCTTATTAAAAGTGTAGAGGAAAAAAATATTGAAAAAATTATAAGATGGGATTCTAGATTCCATGATGTTTTGTTAAGTGCCTCTAGAAATCCAAGATTAGTAAAGGTTAATGCTGTTCTTATAGAGCAAGTTCATAGATTTAGAAAAAGCTATATTGAAGACATTACTACAGCGAAATATATAGTTCATAGCCACAAAAAAATATTAGATGCTTTAAAATCTAGGGATCCAGAGATATCTAGAGCTTGTGCTATGGAACATATAAGAGAGGTAAAGGAGTTCATACTCGATAAATACAAAAAAAAGGCTAGGTGAAAATAATGAACATTGGATTAATATTTGGTGGAAAATCTGCAGAGTATGAAGTTTCACTTCAGTCTGCAATGCATATTTACAAAAGACTTAATAAGGATGTTCATAATGTATATCTCATAGGAATGGACAGAGATGGTTTTATGCATTACTTTGATGGAAGCATCGAAGAGGTTTCAGATGGAAGCTGGTTCGATAAAAAAACTTCAGCTGAAGTGATTTTATATAGTAACAAGAAAAAACCAGGAATTTATGATAATGATAAAGTGATTGCTGAGCTTGAGCTTGTTTTTCCAGTTCTTCATGGACCATATGGTGAAGATGGAAAGCTTCAAGGTTTACTAGAGCTTTCTGGTATACCATACGTAGGATGTTCAGTCCTAGCATCTGCTAACGGAATGGATAAGGATATGGCGAAGAAAATATTCTCGTATGAAGGGATAAACCAAGTACCTCATATAACTTGCTATTCATATGAGCAAACACAAGAGATTGTTTCAAGAGCAGAAGCCAATTTAGGGTATCCTTGTTTTATTAAACCAGCCAATATGGGATCAAGTGTTGGAATATCAAAAGCTAAAGATAAACAACAGCTGGTTTTAGCTATGCAAAAAGCTTTTGAGTATGATCATAAAATAATAATTGAAAAAGGTGTTAATGCAAGAGAAATAGAAGTTGCAGTGCTAGGCAATTGCGATAATATTAGAATATCAGTTGCTGGAGAGATAATTCCTTCAGATGAGTTTTACGATTATGATGCTAAGTACAAAAGCAATGCATCTCAGCTTATCATACCAGCAGACCTTAGTTTTGAAGCTGATAGACAGATTCAAGACATGGCATATAGAGCATATAAAGGCTTAAATGCAGAGGGACTTTGCAGAATAAGATTTTTTTGTAGACAAGGATACTCAAAAGGTGTATCTTAATGAAGTTAACTCAATGCCAGGATTTACATCTATTAGCATGTATCCTAAGCTTTGGGAAAATAGTGGAGTATCTTATGAAAACTTGTTAGAAGAACTAATTGACTTAGCTATACAAAGACATAAAAGAGATTCTTCTAAAAAGAATATGTAGGTGTTAGTTGAAAGGTGATACATTTGAATAAGGCAATTATAAATATAAGAACTACTCAGTTAGACATTAATACAAAGCAAGATGAAGTTATTGAGTTAATAACAGAAGGAAAGTTTTACAAAAAAAGCGATGCTTATTATCTTGTTTATGATGAGAGCGAAATTTCTGGAATGCAAGGAACGACTACTACATTAAAAATAAAAGATAATCAAGTTGTTTTAAGAAGGCTAGGGAGTAACTCCTCAACTATGGAGTTTGAAAAGAATAAAAGACATAGGACTCAGTATAAAACACCATATGGAAGTATGACAATGGAAATGCTGACTAAAAGTGTGGATGTTTATATTAAAGAAGAGCCTCTTGAAATAGATATCACAATAGAATATGATATTTTGATAAAAAATATGTTTGAAGGAAAAAACAGTATGCACATAACTGTTAATAAATAAAAGATGAATATATTGTAAAGGATGAACTCGATGGTTATTGAAAAAATTAAGCAAACCATAGAAAGAGAAAATCTTATAGAAAATAAAGATAAAATTTTGGTAGCTCTATCTGGAGGACCAGATTCAGTATGTCTGTTGCATGCTTTAAAAAAATTGGAGACATATTATAATATAAAAATTTATGCTGCTCATTTAAACCATAAAATTAGGGGGATAGAAGCCCAAAAGGACGCACTTTATGCAGCAAAATTATGTGATGAGCTAGATGTCCCTTTTTTTGTAAAAGCTATAGATGTACCAGCCTATGCAAAAGAAAAGAAAATGACACTAGAAGAAGCTGCGAGAAAATTGAGATATGATATGCTTTTTGAAGTGAAAAATCGTATAGGAGCGAAAAAAATCGCTGTAGCTCATAATCTAGACGATCAAGCAGAAACAGTTATAATGAGGCTTATACGTGGTACAGGAATCACAGGTCTTAAGGGCATGGATTATAAAAGGGGAGACGGAGTTATTAGGCCTCTTATGGATATTTCAAAAGCTAACATTGTAAGTTATTGCGATGAAAACAAACTGAACCCTAGAATAGATTACACAAATTTAGAAACAGAATATACAAGAAATAAGATTCGACTAAAATTACTTCCTTTTATAGAGCAAGAATTTTCTGCTAATATAAAGGATACAATTTCAAGAATGGCAAATATATTAAGAGAAGATAGCGATTATCTAGAAGCTGAAGCTCAAAGAATTTTCGAAGAGCAGGTACTGGAAAATACAAATGAAATCATTAAACTTGATATAGAAGAGCTGAAAAGTACTCATTCTTCTTTGGTAAAAAGACTTATTAGGATGGCTATTAAAACTTTAGCTGGGACACTTGAAGGAATTGATAATGTACATATAGAGGATATATTAGCTCTTATAAAAAATTCTAAGAATCAGCTTAAGCTTAATCTTCCTAAAGGATTGATGATATATAAAACAACAGATGGTTTAATTTTTACTTTTGAAGAAATATCTTTTGAAAATGTAAATTACAACTATATTTTGAAACCAGATGGGTATATACAAATAGATGAAATCGGTATGCGCATTGAATCTAAAATCATGTCAAAAGAAAGATGCATTGCACTTCCGACAGGTCAGTATACCAAAGCTTTTGATTATGATAAAATCAAAGGTGATTTAATTGTCAGATCACGATTAGATGGTGACAGAATGAAACCTATGGGGTTAGGAGGGACGAAAAAGCTTAAAGACATTTTTATTGATTTAAAAATCCCAAGAGAAAAAAGAAACAGTATTGCTGTACTTTCAGATGACAAAGGAATCTTGTGGCTTATGGGACATAAGATTAGCGAGGATTATAAAATTGATGAAAATACTAAAAGGGTCATTAGAATAACTTGTAAAACTTTATAAAAAAAATGTTGTATGATATACTTTGATATATCTTAAATCGAAATAGTTAGAGAGGAGGGCTTCTTTTTGAAAAAATTTTTCAGAGGAGCAGGCTTTTATCTACTTATATTTTTAATTATCATCTCGGTTGTTCAGCTTTTTGGGAACCAGACTCAGGAGATTAGGGATATACCGTTTTCAGAGTTTTACCAAAATCTTAAAGCAGAAGATGTTAAAGAGGTAAAATTTGTAGATAGAAGAATTACAGGAACTTTAAAGAGTACAAATGAAACATTTACGTCGTATTTACCTTATTCAATCAATGAGGAGAGCTTGTCTTCGGAAATATTAAAACAAGCACAAGAGAAAAAGCTAGTAGTTACAGGAGAGCCTGTACCAGCTACACCTTGGCTTATTGAAATACTGCCTTCACTATTTATGATATTGATTTTTGTAGTGATTTGGTTCGTGTTTATGCAGCAGTCTCAAGGTGGCGGTAGCAAGGTTATGAATTTTGGAAAGTCCAAAGCAAAAATGCATAAAGGTGATGAAAAAGTTAAAGTAACTTTTAAGGAAGTCGCTGGACTAGACGAAGAAAAAGAGGAGCTTGAGGAAATCGTAGATTTCTTAAAAAATCCTAAAAAATATATTGAGTTAGGAGCTAGAATACCAAAAGGTATATTAATGGTAGGCCCTCCTGGAACAGGTAAAACATATCTTTCTAAGGCAGTTGCTGGAGAAGCTAAAGTGCCATTTTTCTCTATAAGTGGTTCTGACTTTGTTGAGATGTTTGTCGGAGTCGGAGCATCTAGAGTGAGAGATTTGTTTGAACAAGCCAAAAAATCAGCTCCATGTATCATTTTCATAGACGAGATTGATGCAGTAGGAAGAAAAAGAGGAGCAGGTCTTGGAGGCGGACATGATGAAAGAGAACAAACACTTAATCAGCTTTTAGTTGAAATGGATGGCTTTGGAGTAAATGAAGGAGTTATTATCATGGCTGCTACAAACAGACCTGATATTTTGGATCCTGCTTTACTTAGACCAGGTCGTTTCGATAGACAGGTGCTAGTTGGTTCGCCAGACGCAAAAGGCAGAGAAGAGATTCTAAAAGTTCATGCAAGAAATAAGCCTCTGGCTGAAGATGTAAATTTAAAGGTTCTTGCAAGAAGAACACCAGGATTTACGCCAGCCGATATAGAAAATCTTATGAACGAAGCGGCACTTCTTACAGCAAGACTAAATGAGAAAACAATAAAAATGGATACAATAGAAGAAGCAATTACTAAGGTTATAGCTGGTATTCCGAAAAAGTCAAAAGTAATAAGTGAAAAAGAAAGAAAGCTTACAGCATATCATGAAGCAGGTCATGCTGTTGTGGCATCACTATTACCTCATACAGACCCTGTTCATCAGGTTACTATTATTCCAAGAGGTAGAGCTGGAGGATTCACAATGATTCTCCCTACTGAAGATAAATACTATGCTACAAAAACTGAAATGGAAGAGCAATTAGTGCATCTATTAGGTGGTAGAGTAGCTGAAAGATTAGTTTTAGATGATATATCAACTGGAGCTCAAAATGACTTGGAAAGAGTATCTGCAATTGCTCGTGCTATGGTTACAAAATATGCAATGAGTGAAAAGCTTGGTTCTATGGCATTTGGAGATTCTTCGGATGAAGTTTTCCTAGGAAGAGACTTTACTACTAGAAGAAATTATTCTGAAGAGGTAGCTTCAGAAATTGATAGAGAAATAAGAAGGATAGTAGATGAAGCATATCATATGACAGAAAAGCTTCTTAGTGATAATATAGAGAAGCTTCATGGTGTTGCAAAAGCATTGTTAAAATACGAAACTCTTGATGCTGCTCAATTCCAAAAAGCTTTTGCTGGTGAGCTTGATTTGACAGATGATGATCTAGAGTCAAGTGATGAAGCTAAGTCAGAAACTAAAGAAGAAATAGGTCAGTTTATTGATGAAACTATCAGCAGTGAAACTGTTTCTGATACTCCTTCTGAAATTAAACTTGATGATGAAAGTGAAAAAGAAGTTTAGTAAAAAAGTTAGATTTAGATATTAAATAAGCTTAAAGCGCCTATCTGCTATTTTAAAATTAGCAATATGGCGCTTTTTTCATTGTGCATGATTAAAATTGTAATTCTGCAAAAAATACAATTTAACAATTAGCTTATAGCTGAAAAATAGAGGTTTTATAAGTCTTTATGATTAACTAGTGAATACAAAAATGCATTTTATGGCATGAAATAATTCTTAGTCAAGAAATCATGAAATTTTTTCACTCAATTGCATGAAAATTACTCTGATTTATAAAGACAAATTACAAAAAGTGTGTTAATCTTGTAGTTGGTTCCCAAACAAACATAACTATCTAGGGAGGAAGTAAAAATGTTTAATAAGAATGATGTTTCAAAAATCAGAGAGACTGTAGAATCCTGGGAAGCTACAAAAGTAAAAAAGGCTCTGGAAAAATTCCCAGAAAGAAAAGAGACTTTTAAAAACTCATCGGAGATTGAAGTTAAAAGACTTTATACTCCAGCTGATATCGAAGAACTTGATTATGAAAGAGATTTGGGAATACCTGCTCAGTATCCATTCACTAGAGGCGTGCAAGACACCATGTACAGAGGTAGATTCTGGACTATGAGAATGTATGCAGGATTTGCTACAGCAGAGGAATCAAATAAAAGATACAAGTACCTTATTGAGCAAGGCTCTATGGGATTATCGGTTGCTTTTGACCTACCTACTCAAATGGGATATGATTCAAGTGATGAAATATCTAAAGGTGAAGTCGGTAAAGTTGGAGTAGCTATAGACTCTTTAGCAGATATGGAAATTCTATTTGATGGAATTCCTTTAGATAAGGTTTCGACTTCTATGACAATTAATGCTCCAGCGGCAGTATTACTTGCAATGTATATTGCAGTGGCTGAAAAACAAGGAGTTACTTCAGATAAATTACGTGGTACTATTCAAAATGACATACTAAAAGAGTACGTTGCAAGAGGTACATATATTTTCCCTGTAAAACCGTCTATGAGACTTATCACTAATATATTCGAATACTGTTCTAAAGAAGTTCCTCTTTGGAATACTATCAGTATATCAGGATATCATATCAGAGAAGCAGGCTCTACTGCTGCTCAAGAAATTGCATTTACACTTTCAAATGGTATAGCTTATGTTCAGGCCGCTATAGATGCAGGTCTTGATGTAGACAGCTTTGCTCCAAGACTTTCATTCTTCTTTAATGCTCATAATGATTTATTTGAAGAAGTTGCTAAGTATAGAGCAGCTAGAAGAATCTGGGCTAAAGTTATGAAAAATAGATTTAATGCAACTAATCCTAAATCAATGATGTTAAAATTCCACACTCAAACTGGTGGATCAACTCTTACAGCTCAGCAACCAGAAAACAATATCGTAAGAGTTGCAATCCAGACTTTAGCTGCTGTACTTGGTGGAACTCAGTCTCTACACACAAACTCAAAGGATGAAGCATTAGCGCTTCCTACTGAAGCATCAGTTAGAACTGCTCTTAGAACTCAACAAATTGTTGCTCATGAAAGCGGAGCGGCTGATACTATAGATCCACTTGCAGGTTCATATTATGTAGAATCGCTTACAAATCAATTAGAAGATGAAGCTATGGAGCTAATTAACAAGATTGACGATTTAGGTGGTTCTCCATCTGCAATTGAAAAAGGATATATGCAACAAGAAATTATGGATGCATCATATACTTACCAAAAAGAAATTGAATCGGGCAAAAGAATTATAGTAGGAATGAACAAATTCCAAGTTGAAGAGCCAAAACCAACAGGATTACTTAGAGTTGATCCTATAGTAGGAGAACTACAAGAAAATAAAATTGCTGACCTTAAGCAAAAAAGAGATTCTCAAAAAGTAGAGCAGGCTTTAGCTTCACTTAAAAATGCATGTAGTACGGATGAGAACTTAATGCCATATATACTAGATGCTGTAAAAGCTTATGCAACTTTAGGCGAAATCTCCAACGTTATGAGAGATGTGTTTGGAGAATACAAGCAATCTGTAATACTTTAATTATAATATTTATATAGATTTGGGGAGGAAACCAAAATGGATAGACCTATTCGTGTTTTAGTTGCTAAGCCAGGGCTAGATGGCCATGACAGAGGCGCAAAAATTATAGCTAGAGCTCTTAGAGATGCAGGTATGGAAGTTATATATACAGGACTTAGACAAACTCCAGACCAAATAGTTCAAGCAGCTATACAAGAAGATGTGGATGTAGTAGCAATGAGTATCTTATCAGGAGCTCACAGTCACCTTCTTCCAAAAGTAGTAGAGTTATTGAAAGTTGAAAATGTTTTTGATGAAATTCTTGTCATAGGTGGAGGAGTTATTCCAGATGACGATATCCCTGAACTTAAGGAAAAGGGAATTTCTGAGGTATTTACTCCAGGTACACCTACACAAATTACAATAGACTTTATAAAAGAGAATATTAAGAAAAAAGCTTAAAAATTTATATTAAGGCAGGTAAAATCAATGGAACTTTTGGAAAGGCTGTTAAAAGGAGAAAAAACTGCATGCGCTAGACTTATTAGCATAGTTGAAAACGAATCACCTGGATATGTAGAGCTATTAAAAGAGCTTCATAAACATACCAAAGGAGCTTATGTAATAGGTATAACTGGACCTCCAGGAGCGGGTAAATCAACTTTGACTGATAAGCTAATTAAAAAGCTCAGAGAAAAGGGCAAAAAAGTTGGTGTAATTGCTATAGATCCTACTAGTCCCTTTACAAAAGGTGCGATTCTAGGCGATAGAATTCGAATGGTTGATTTATCTGTAGATAAAGACGTGTTTATCAGATCGATGGGCACTAGAGGGCATTTGGGTGGTCTATCAAGGGCCACTCAAGGTGCCATAAAAATATTAGATGTATATGGCTGTGATTATATTATTGTTGAAACTGTTGGAGTAGGACAATCTGAGGTTGATATAGTAAAGACTGCGGATACAGTTGTTATGGTAATGGTTCCAGGGTTAGGCGATGACATCCAAGCTATAAAAGCTGGAGTAATGGAAATCGGCGATGTATTTGTAGTGAATAAATCCGATAAAGACGGAGCTAAGAAAACCTTTAGAGAAGTTGAAATCATGCTTGATTTTAAAAAAGATTGGAAATTTAGACCTCCTGTTTCAATGGCTATAGGAGAAACTGGCGAAGGTATAGCTGAATTATTTGATAATATTGAGCTTCATAGATCATACCTTGAAACAAGTGAAGAAATCATTTCGAAAAAAATAAATAGGAATAAAGCTGAAATAAAGGAAATAGTACACGATAATATAGAAAAGAAAATTTCCTTGCTGATATCAGAGGACAGTATGTCCAAAATTTTAATGGATACGGTGAATAATGAAATAGATCCATATTCAGTGGCTGAGAAAATCTTATCAAAGATTTTGTTGTAATATAGAATATTTTGATATTTATATAATTAACTATTTATTCAATAAAACTAGGAGGCTGTAAATGAACGTATCTAGAGTAGATCATATTGGAATAGCTGTAACTAATCTTGATGAGACTATAAAGTTTTATGAAGAGGTTCTTGGAATAAAATGTGAAGGTACTGAAGTAGTTGAAGATCAAAAAGTTAAAGTTGCATTTTTCCCAGTAGGAGACACAGAATTAGAATTCTTAGAATCTACATCAGAAGATGGTCCTATAGCTAAGTTCATAGAAAAAAATGGTGGAAGAGGCGGAATACAGCACGTTGCGCTTCGTGTAGACAATATTGAAGAGGCTATAGCCAATATGAAAGAAAAAGGCTATGCAATGATAGATGAAAAACCAAGATATGGAGCTGGAGGAGCAAAGATTGCTTTTTGTCATCCAAAAGCAACTGGAGGCATTCTGCTCGAGTTAAGCGAAAGATAGACATCAATCAATCAATTAATTAAGGAGGCAATAAAATGTCAGAAAAACTTGAACTGCTTCGCCAAAAAAGAGAAAAAATTGAAATGGCAGGCGGACAAAAAAGAATAGATAAACAGCATCAATCAGGTAAACTAACAGCTAGAGAGCGTATGAATGTATTCTTTGACGAAGGAACTTTTGTTGAACTCGATGCATTTGTAAAGCATCGCTGTACAAATTTTGGAATGGACAAGGTAGATGCTCCAGCTGAAGGCGTTATAACTGGATATGGGAAAGTGGATGGAAGATTGGTTTATGCTTTTGCTCAAGACTTTACTGTAGTCGGTGGCTCTCTAGGAGAAATGCATGCCAAAAAAATGGCTAAAATTATGGATTTAGCAATGAAAATGGGTGCACCTGTAGTGGGCTTAAATGATTCTGGAGGAGCTAGGATACAAGAAGCTGTTGATGCTCTTGCTGGATATGGAGAAATATTTTATAAAAATACAATAGCTTCAGGCGTTATCCCTCAGATATCAGCAATAATGGGACCTTGCGCAGGTGGAGCTGTTTACTCTCCAGCGCTTACAGATTTTATATTTATGGTTGATAAAACTAGCCAGATGTTTATCACTGGACCTCAGGTTATTAAAACTGTTACAGGAGAAGAAGTTTCAGCTGAAGAACTAGGTGGAGCTATGACACATAACTCTGTTTCAGGAGTAGCTCACTTTATTTCTTCAAATGATGAAGCTTGTCTGCTTGAAATAAGAAAGCTCCTTAGCTACTTGCCTTCAAATAATATGGAAATGGCTCCAGTATTTGAAGCAGATGATATAAACAGAGTATCGGATGAACTAAATGATATAGTTCCAGCAGATTCAAACAAGCCTTACGATATGAAAAAAATCATTACATCAATTGTGGATTTTGGAGATTTCTTTGAAGTGCAGCCATATTTTGCAAAAAATATTGTAACAGGTTTTGCTAGAATAAATGGTCAATCAGTAGGAATTATTGGAAATCAGCCTATGGTTATGGCAGGATGCCTAGATATAAATGCATCTGATAAAGCAAGTAGATTTATCAGAACTTGCGACTGTTTTAATGTACCAATATTATCATTTGTAGACGTACCAGGATTTTTGCCTGGAGCTTCACAGGAGCTAGGAGGAATAATCAGACATGGAGCTAAAATGCTTTATGCATATAGCGAGGCTACAGTTCCTAAGGTTACGATTATAACTCGTAAAGCTTACGGTGGATCATATCTTGCAATGTGTTCAAAGGATTTAGGTGCGGATATGGTTTTTGCATGGCCAACAGCTGAAATTGCTGTAATGGGACCACAGGGAGCTGCAAATATTATTTTTAAAGATGAAATAAAAAATTCAGAAGACCCAGCAGCAACTAGAGCTGAAAAAATCAAGGAGTATACTGACGAGTTTGCAACACCATACAAAGCGGCAGAAAGAGGCTTTGTAGATGATGTAATTGAGCCAGCACATTCAGTTATAAGATTGGCTGAGGCCTTTGATATGTTACTTTCAAAGAGAGAACAAAGACCTTCTAAAAAACATGGAAATGTACCATTATAAAAGGAGGACTATAAATGAATATAAATGAAATTTTAGACCAAATGGCACATGATATAACTGCTCTTACATTTGGAGAAAAAATGGCTGGAGGATTAGCTGTAACATTTTTATCCATGTTAATTGTTTTTGCTGTTTTAGTTTTATTAATTGGAGTTATAAAATCCATGGAACTATTACTAAACAGCAAACCTAAACAAGGTATAAATGATACTGTAGATATAGTAGATTCTACACTTCAAGAAGTTGAAGTAGATAGTGAAGATTCTCTAGAGTTAGTAGCAGTTATTACTGCAGCTATTGCGTGCTCTATGGGAGTTAGCCAAAGTAAGATAAGAGTTGTTAATGTTAATAGGGTATCTGATGTTACACCTACATGGGCTAAAAATGGAAGAATTGAACAAATTCAAAATAGATTATAATCGGAGGTAGGCAATGAAAAAATTTAATATAACAGTTAATGGTAATCAGTATGAAGTAGAAGTTGAAGAAATAAAAGATTCTGCAACAAGTATTTCTAAACCACAGGCGCAGGTTTCAAGTGCTGCTATTCAACCAAAAGCGACAGTAGCGCCAAAAGCTGAAGTAAAAAAACCAGTAGTCACATCTGGAGCAGGTAGCGTAAAAGCACCTATGCCTGGAACTATTAATGATATAAAAGTTTCAGAAGGACAAACCGTAAAAGCAGGAGAAGTTTTAGTAATTTTGGAAGCTATGAAAATGGAAAACGAAATTATGTCTCCTATTGATGGAGTTGTTAAGCAAATAGCTGTTACTAAAGGAGCACCTGTTAGTTCAGGAGATGTTCTAGTAGTAGTACAGTAATATATCAATAAAGGTCACTACACAAACTAGACGCTTTGAGTATCTGACTTAAACAGAAAGGAGATACCTTATGATTCAGGTTATACTAGAATTTTTGAATTCTACCGGAATAGCTCATATATCTTTAGGACAAATTGGTATGATTACTGTAGCATGTATATTATTTTATTTAGCTATAGCTAAAGGATTTGAACCTTTATTACTTGTACCGATTGCATTTGGAATGCTACTGGCTAATTTACCATTAGCAGGTATTATGGGTTCGCCAGAAACACTGTTATACATAGACCCTATAGAAACAATGGAGCAGGCACAAAAAGCTCAGGAAGGTATATTTTCAGCCCATATGAAGACAAACTTGCCTGGAGGGTTAATATATTATTTATCAATGGGTAATAAACTTGGGATATTCCCACCTTTAATATTTTTAGGAGTAGGTGCAATGACTGATTTTGCACCGTTAATTGCAAATCCTAAGTCGCTACTTTTAGGAGCAGCGGCTCAATTTGGTATATTTTTTACTTTCTTTGGAGCAATTGCACTTGGTTTCACGGCTCAAGAAGCAGCATCTATAGGAATAATTGGTGGAGCAGATGGACCAACAGCAATATTTTTAACTACTAAGTTAGCACCTCATCTACTTGGTCCAATAGCTGTTGCTGCATATTCTTATATGGCTTTAGTGCCTGTAATTCAACCTCCTATAATGAAGGCGCTTACTACTGAAGATGAAAGAAAAATAGTTATGAAACAGCTTAGAACTGTAAGCAAAAAAGAGAAAATTATTTTCCCTATAGTCGTTACTATTATTGTTTCATTAATATTGCCACCAGCTGCAACCTTAATTGGTATGCTTATGTTAGGTAATTTATTTAAAGAATCTGGAATGACTGAAAGACTTAGCAAAACAGCAACAAATGAGCTCATTAATATAGTAACTATATTGCTTGGGATATCAGTTGGAGCTACTGCTAATGCAGAACAATTCCTTACACTTCAAACAATTCAAATAATAGTACTTGGAGTTGTAGCTTTTGGTGTAGGTTCTGCTTCTGGAGTTATTTTAGCTAAGATACTTAATAAGTTCTCAAAAGATCCTATAAATCCGCTTATTGGTTCTGCGGGAGTATCGGCTGTCCCTATGGCTGCTAGAGTTTCGAACAAAGTAGGACAAGAATCAAATCCAGCTAATTTCTTGCTCATGCATGCTATGGGGCCTAATGTTGCAGGCGTAATAGGTTCAGCTGTAGCAGCAGGTGTAATGCTAAGCTTATTTAATTAATTAAAAGCAGCCTTATGGCTGCTTTTTTGCTAAAATAAAGAAAGAAGCTGTTATGTTGATTGTGAGGAGAAATATTATGAATAAAACTATAATTCAAATGCTAATAGATTCGAGTAGTGAATATGTATCGGGACAACATATCTCTGATAAACTTGGAATTACAAGAGCTGCAGTATGGAAAAGGGTATCTAAACTAAAAGAGCTTGGATTTGAAATCGAGTCCGTAACTAAAAAAGGTTATAAGCTACTTTCATATCCAGATATATTAAATAAAGAGCTTATTGAAATAGGAATGAAGTCAGATTTTATTGGGCATAGTGTTGAAGTTTTGGAAAGTGTTGATTCAACCAATGACTATACAAAGAAAAAAGCAAAAGAATTAGTAGATGGTAGTGTGATTATATCTCTAGAGCAAGTAAAGGGGAAAGGAAGAAGAGGTAGAAGCTTTCACTCTGGAAAAGGGGATGGAATATACCTATCAATTATACTTAAGCCTGGTTTTGAACCTGCTAAAGCACCTTTTATAACAAGTATAGCTGGAGCGGCGCTTGTAAATACATTTAATAAATTCAATATACAGACTAAAGTAAAATGGCCAAACGATGTGTTAATAAACGGCAAAAAGGTTGCTGGTATACTTACTGAAATGTCAGCTGATATGGAGTTTATAGAATATATAGTACTTGGAGTAGGAATAAACGTTAGTGGCTTAGAATTTCCAAGTGAGCTTAAAAATGTAGCAACTTCTCTTAAATTAGAGGGCTATGATGTGAAAAAGTTAAATATAATTTGGCAATTTGTATATGAATTTGAGCTTCTGTATAATTTATACTTAAATGAAAATACCAGTGAAGTAGTGAATATATTAAGAAACAATTCAAGCGTACTTGGAAAGCAAATAAATGTACATTATATGAATCAAATTGAAAGTGCTATAGCTGTTGATATTAATAATCAAGGAGAGCTTATTATCAAGACTCAAGATGGTGAAGTAAAAGAGTTAAGCTCAGGAGAAATTTCTATACGATAGGGGTGATTACTATAAAAACAACTGTAAAAGGAATTAAAATTGGAAATCTACAAGATGAAGAGGCTCTCACTGGGGTAACAGTAATTTTATGTGAAAATGGAGCTACTGCAGGCGTTGATGTAAGAGGAAGTGCACCTGGAACTAGGGAAACGGATTTACTTGATCCAGTAAACACAGTTGATAAGGTACACGCTGTTGTACTTTCAGGAGGTTCGGCTTTTGGATTAGCTGCAGCAACTGGTGTTATGAAATATCTAGAAGAAAGAGAAATTGGATTTGATGTAGGAGTAACAAAGGTTCCAATTGTTTGCCAAGCAGTTTTATTTGATCTTTTGCTAGGGGATTATAAAGTAAGACCAGATGAAGTTATGGGATATAAAGCTTGTGAAAATGCGGGTGAGGATTTTGAGATAGGGAATTATGGAGCAGGGACTGGAGCGAGTATAGGCAAGATAAACTCTATGGAGTTTGCTATGAAATCTGGCCTTGGGTATAGTGAGTTTGTTCACGAATCAGGACTGGTTGTAGGAGCTTTGGTTGCAGTAAACGCTTTTGGAGATATTATAAAAGATGGGAAAATTATAGCTGGAGCTTTAAATAAAGACAAAGCTTCCTTTGCCAATACATCTAAATTAATGACAAGCTCTCTTTTGCAAAGAGGCTTTGATAATACAAACACAACTATAGGAGCAATTATAACTAATGCTAAGCTTTCAAAAGCCCAGTGTAAGAAAGTTTCTCAGGTGGCTCACAACGGATATGCAAGAGCTATATCTCCGATACACACCACTTTAGATGGAGATACAATTTTTGCTTTAGCAACGGGAGAAATTGAAACAAGTATCGATGTGGTTGCAAATTTGGCAAGTGAAGTAATGCAAGAAGCAATATACAGCGCTGTCAAAAGCTCAAAATCTGTTTTAGGCTTAAAAAGCTTCAATGATCTTTCTGATGAAAAGTAAAATAAGTATCTAAAAAAATAATTTGAAAAATTATACAAAAACTATGGAAATTGGGTATAAATTAGCATATAATATTTATTTGTAAGTCAGTATTTATTCATATAAAACTGAACTTTGTGTATTAACATTATTTTATTAGTCCGGCATCCATGAAGGAGCTGGAACGGAGGTGGACAAATTGATAGAAACAAAGAAGTCCTTTACAGTAAGGCATATGGCAGTAACAGGCATGCTTGGAGCTATTTCAGTTGTACTAGGGATGACTCCACTGGGGTTTATTCCAGTAGGCCCAACAAACGCAACTATAATGCATATTCCTGTAATAATAGGAGCAATAGTTGAAGGCCCTATAGTAGGAATGCTTGTAGGACTTATATTTGGGATTTTCTCACTTATAAGAAGTATTACAGCACCTACACCTATTTCATTTGTATTTTGGAACCCCCTTGTATCTATTCTTCCTAGAATTTTAATAGGACTTGCTTCATACTATATTTACAAGTTTTTTTCAAAAGCTACAAAGAATGAAGCTGTTTCGATTGGAATTACAGGAGCACTTGGAACTTTAGTAAATACTCTAGGTGTGTTGGGTATGGTATATGCACTATATGCAGAAAAATTTGTATCAGCACTTGGACTATCTGGCCAAAACGCATTCAAAGTTATAAGTGGTATAGGAATAACAAATGGTCTTCCTGAAATGTTTGTTGCAATGCTAATAGTAACTGCAGCAGTAAAAGCTATAAAAAAGGTAAGACGATAATAATTTGACTATGATAGGGAAGCCAATGGCTTCCCTTAAAATATACTTAGAGGTGAATTATGCTACTGGTATTTGATATTGGAAATACGAATATGGTTTTAGGAGTATACAAAGATAAGGAACTTATATGCAACTTTAGAATTGGAACAGATAAATCCAAAACTTCAGATGAATATGGCGTAATAATAAGACAATTATTTGATTATGAAGGTATATCCTTGAAAAATATTGAAGATGTTATTATTTCCTCAGTTGTTCCAGAGGTTATGCATTCCCTTGAAAACTTTTCATTCAAGTACTGTGAAAAAGAACCAATTATCGTAGGTCCTGGAGTAAAAACAGGAATTAACATTAAATATGAAAATCCACAGCAAGTTGGTGCTGATAGAATAGTAAATGCGGTAGCTGGTTATGAAAAATATGGTGGACCTCTTATACTTATAGATTTCGGCACAGCTACTACATTTTGCGCAGTTTCTCAAAAAGGAGAATACCTAGGAGGAGCTATATCGCCAGGAATAAAAATTTCAAGTGAGGCACTTTTCCAAAGAGCATCAAAGCTTCATAAAGTTGAAATAGCTAAGCCTAAAGGTGCTATAGGCAAAAATACTACATGGGCAATGCAATCAGGAATAGTTTTCGGATATGCAGGGCTTGTAGATAATATAGTTTCTATGATGAAAGAAGAACTTGGAAGTGATGATGTAAATGTTGTTGCTACAGGTGGCCTTGCTCCTTTGATATGCGCAGAGACAAAAACTGTAAAAATTGTCGATAAGTTTCTTACATTAGAAGGACTTAGGATAATTTATGAAAGGAATAGAATGTAATTGAGAATTGGAAACTTTGAAACACCAGGAAATGTATTTTTAGCTCCTATGGCTGGAGTGACAGATTTGCCATTTAGACTTATATGTAAGCAGTTTGAAGCATCCTTGCTCTATACTGAGATGATAAATGCAAAAGCAGTTTGCTATGAAGACAAAAATACCTTTGATATGTTACTTGTAGAGGATCAAGAAAAACCAGTTGCTGTTCAAATATTTGGAAGCGAACCAGGTTTTATGGCAGAAGCTGCAAGAACATTAACAGAGCTTAATAGATTTGAAATTATAGATATAAATATGGGATGCCCTGCTCCTAAAGTTGTAAAAGCGGGAGATGGCTCAGCTCTTATGAAAAACCCAAAGCTTGCCTATGATATAGTAAATAAAGTAAAAGCAGCTACTAATCTTCCTGTAACAGTTAAATTTAGAAAGGGATGGGACGAAAAAAGTATTAATGCACTTGAATTTGGAAAGCTAATGCAAGAGGCTGGAGCAGATGCTGTAACTCTTCATGGAAGAACAAGAGAGCAATATTACAGTGGGACTGCTGACTGGGAAATAATAAAAGAATTAAAAGAGAAACTTACAATTCCAGTGATTGCAAATGGTGATATAACATCGTTTGACGCAGCGGAGCGAATACTCGATATAACTAAAGCAGATGCACTTATGATAGGCAGAGGAGCCCAAGGAAATCCTTTTATTTTTAAAGAAGTAAATGATTATATGGAATCAGCAATTTTACCAAAGGAAATATGTCCTAAACTAAAGATAGATACAGCTATAAGCCATTATAAGCTTGCACTAAAATATAAAACACAGCATAAAGCTGTTACAGAAATGAGAAAACACCTTGGTTGGTACTTGAAAGGTTTAAAAAATAGCGCCAGAATAAAAGACCATATAAATAAAATGTATGAGCCATCAGACGTTATTAATGCATTAACTGAATATGCTCAATCCTTGACATAGTTAAATTCATACTATATAATCATTCGCATATATAATAGAAAATATGCTCTTTGAGCCATGATAAAAAGGAGAGATTTAGAAGTGGACAACCAAAAAAAAGAAATACTTTTAACAGAAGAAGGATTTAAGAAGATAGAGGATGAACTAGAGCTTTTAAAGACTGTTAGAAGAAAAGAAGTAGCAGAAAGAATCAAAGTAGCCATTTCGTTTGGTGATATTTCTGAAAACTCTGAGTACGATGAAGCTAAGAATGAGCAGGCTCAATTAGAGGAAAGAATATTAAAACTTGAAAATATACTTAGAGTAGCTGTTATAATCGATGAAAGCTCGATAGATACAAATCTTGTTACAGTAGGCTCAGTAGTTAAAATAGAGTTTAAGGATGCACTTACAGATGAAGTAGAAGAAGATGAGTACACAATAGTTGGCTCTGCAGAGGCAGACCCTTCTGAGTCTAAAATATCAAATGAATCGCCTATAGGTAAAGCTCTTCTAGGAAGAGTAGTAGGAGATGAAATTGACGTTCAGGTTCCAGATGGAATTTCTAAAATTAAAATTTTAGAAATAAGAAGGTAATAACAACAGGGTTATAAAAAGCTCATATAAAATTTATATGAGCTTTAATAATAAAAAAAACAGGAGGTAGTGTTATGTCTAATGATCAAATGAATTCTGAAACGCTAAGTTTGAACGAGATGCTTCAAATAAGAAGGGACAAGCTGAAGAAGCTTCAAGAAGCTGGTAAAAACCCTTTTAAGATAGAGAAATACATAAAGACTCATCACAGCAAGCAAGTTAAGGACAACTTTGAAAAGTTAGAGGGAAGCGAAGTTTCTCTTGCAGGAAGAATTATGAGTATGAGAGGACATGGCAAGGCTTCTTTTATTGATATCCAAGATGAACAAGGAAGAATACAGGTTTATGTAAGACAAGATGCTATAGGTGATGATAGCTACACAGATTTTGTTACTTATGATATGGGAGACATTATTGGTGTAGAAGGTACAGTGTTTATGACCAATAAAGGGGAGCAATCAGTAAAAGCATCTAAGGTTGCATTACTTACTAAATCTCTTCAAATTTTACCTGAAAAATATCATGGATTAAAAGATCCTGATTTAAGATATAGACAAAGATATGTGGATTTAATCGTGAATCCAGATGTAAAAGAGGCTTTCTTGATAAGAAGTAAAGCAATAAAGGCATTAAAAGAATATCTAGATGAAAGAGATTTCCTAGAGGTAGATACTCCTATACTATCTACTATAGCAGGAGGAGCAACAGCAAGACCTTTCATCACTCATCATAATACTCTAGATATTGATATGTATATGCGTATTGCAAATGAGCTATACTTAAAAAGACTTATTGTGGGTGGGTTTGAAAGAGTATATGAGCTAGGAAAAATGTTTAGGAATGAAGGTATGTCAATCAAGCACAACCCTGAGTATACAGCTATAGAGGTATATCAGGCTTATGCTGATTATGAAGATATAATGAGACTTACTGAAGAAGCTGTAGCTTGCATGGCGCAAAAATCACTTGGAACTACAAAAATAAATTATCAAGGTACAGAAATCGATCTTACTCCTCCGTGGAGAAGACTTAGCATGATTGATGCAATAAAAGAATTTAAAGGTATAGACTTTAATGAAATTCAAACGGATGAAGAAGCCATTAAAGTTGCAAAAGAAAATCACATTGAAATTACTCCAGTTATGAATAGAGGCTTTGTTATAGCTGCGATGTTTGAAGAGTTCTGTGAGGAGCATTTAATTCAGCCTACATTTATAACTCATCATCCAGTTGAGGTTTCTCCGCTATCTAAGAGAAATCCAGATGACCCAAGACTTACAAATAGATTCGAGGCATTTGTAAACACTTGGGAAATTGCAAATGCTTTCTCAGAGCTAAATGATCCTATCGACCAAAGAGAAAGATTTATGGATCAATTGAAGCAAAGAGAGCTAGGAGACGATGAAGCCTATATGCTTGATGAAGACTTCTTAAATGCAATAGAAGTAGGACTTCCACCAACAGGCGGTCTTGGAATAGGTATTGATAGAGTTATAATGTTACTTACTAACTCGTCATCTATCAGAGATGTAATACTTTTTCCTACAATGAAGCCTATAAAAGAAGAAAAGAATGACGCTAAAGAACAAAACTAATGAAAAATATATACTAAATATTATGAACTAATCTAATAAAAGGTCTAAAAGAATATTAAATGTATTCTTTTTAGGCCTTTTTTCATTTTACGATAAATCTCTGACAAAATAGTAAATATTATTTAATTTAACTGATGTTATTGTGGGACCTTTGATTCATTTTAATTTTTTTTTCAAAAAAAAGAAGGATTTTTTGAATTGCTGAAGAAATCTAGCTTAGAGGGTCATCGATTATATCAAACTAAGTAGTTACCATGGATGGGAGTGATAGAGGTGAATATAGTTGTAAGTTGGATTTGCGTTTTTTGTTTTTCAATAATCTGTGCAAATTGTTTAAAATTACTATATGTCTCATTTTTTTACGAAAGCAATCCTAAAAAATCAAGAAGAGCAACTAGAACTTCGCATCATCACGCTATGCCAGAAGCTACTAGAGAATATTCTTATCAAGCAACAAGAAATAGCAATTATGTTTCTGGAGCAGTGGCTATGAAAGAAGATATAAGATATAATTCCTATGAGCAATATAGAAGGAATCATAAAATAGCTAGATAAATATCATATTTACATAAAATGCACCTACCATATTACAAAGTAATAAAGTAAGTGCATAATTATAAATTGTATTAAATAACTAATTCTATTATAGGATTAGTTATTTTCAATTATGAAGCTTTTTATAGCATTCAATCCTTTTTTGATAACTTCTAAATCAGCAGCATAAGACATTCTTAAATAGCCCTCAACTCCAAAAGCGATAGATGGAACTAAAGCTAAATTATACTTTTCAAGTAGCTCTTCGCATAGTTTCATAGAATCAAAGTGGTTCTCAATTTTAAAAAATAAATAAAACCCACCAAGCGGCTCTATAAATGAGATTTCAGGAATGCTTGATATAAAGTCTAGAACATAATTTCTTCTGACTTTAAATTCCTCTACCATTTTTTCAACATCATCTAATCCTTCACATAATGCACCTAAAGCAGCATACTGAGAAATAAGTGAAGGATGAGAAGTAATATGACCCTGAATTGATGCTATTTTGTCAGCAATGTCTTTTCTTGATGCAGTATATCCAACTCTAAGACCTGTCATAGCACATGACTTAGAAAAACCATTTACAACGATAGTTATGTTTTTTATAGCCTCTGATATGCTTGCTATTGATATGGGTCTAATATCATAATAGATTCTTTCGTATATTTCATCAGATATTATTAATATGTTATTTTGTAAACAAACTTCAGCAATTTCTTCTAGTTCCTCTTTTGAATAGATACTTCCTGTAGGATTACAGGGGTTGCTAAATAAAATAGCTTTTACTTTTGGATTTATATAAGAGCTTAAATCATTAGCTGTGATTTTAAATTCATTTTCGACTTTAGTTTCTATTATAATAGGAGTGACACCAGCAATTTTTGCTATTTCAATATAACTTACCCAGTAAGGAGAAGGTATTATTATTTCATCGCCGACATCACAGGTTGCAAGTATACTATTATAAATAGGCTGCTTTGCACCTGTAGAAATTATTATTTCATCAATGCTGTAGTTAAGAAAGTTTTCATTTAGAAGTTTTTTTGAAACCTCGTCTCTAAGCTTTTCTAGGCCTTTTACGTTATCGTATTTTGTTTTATTTTCTCTTAAAGCGACTTCTACATATTTTTTTGCGGCACTAGGAATAGCAAAATCAGGCTCGCCAATACTCAGGTCTATAATATCAAAACCATTTTTCTTTAATTCATTTACTTTCTGACTTATGGCAATGGTTTTTGAAGGGCAAATTTCGGATGCACGTCTTGAAATCATGGTATCTCTCCTTGGAATTTTATAGTATTATAGCATTTTATCATATTATAATGCTTGCTTGAATAACATTAAAAATAATTATATACTATAAAAAGATAATATCTTATTGCAATAAAAGTGCAATAACAAAATGTGAAGATATTTAGGGGGAAACTATGAAAAAATCAATTATGTTTCAAGGTACAGCTTCAGGCGTTGGAAAGAGTCTTATAAATACAGCATTTTGCAGGATATTTACGGAAGATGGATATAATGTTGCTCCGTTTAAATCTCAAAATATGGCTTTGAATTCATTTATAACAGCTGATGGGAAAGAAATGGGAAGAGCTCAAGTGGTTCAAGCTGAGGCTGCAAATAAAAAACCTGATGTAAGAATGAACCCTATCTTATTAAAGCCCACTACTGATAGAAAATCTCAGGTCATAGTAATGGGAAAAGTAAAAGATAACCTTGATGCTGTTACCTATCATAAAGAAAAAAATAGCCTTAGAGAAGTTGTTGAGTCTACTTATACTGAGCTACTAGATGAAAATGACATCATTGTAATAGAAGGAGCGGGAAGTCCAGCAGAAATTAATCTTAGAGAAAATGATTTTGTAAATATGGGTATGGCAAAAATAGCTAAAAGCCCGGTAGTAATAGTTGGGGATATAGATAGAGGTGGGGTTTTTGCATCTCTTTATGGAACGATAATGCTGTTGACTCCTGAAGAAAGAGCTTATGTAAAAGGAGTAATAATCAATAAATTCAGGGGAGATATAGAAATATTAAAGCCTGGGCTGGATATGCTTGAAGAGCTTATAGGAGTTCCTGTTTTAGGAGTGGTTCCATATACAAATTTAAATATAGAAGATGAAGATTCACTTACTGATAAATTTAGAATTAAAGAAAAGAAAAATAAAGCTATTTCTGTAAATGTAATAAGATTACCTCATATATCTAATTTTACAGATTTTGATATTTTTGAGACTTTTGATGATGTTCAGCTTACATATATAGATGGACTAACTTCTCTAGATGAATCTGACCTTATAATTATTCCAGGGACGAAGAATACTATCGAGGATTTAATATTTCTAAGAGAGAGTGGACTAGAAAAGCAAATAATTAAAGCGCATAAAAATAATATACCAATTATAGGAATCTGTGGTGGATACCAGATGCTTGGAACAAAAATCAAAGATCCTGATGGAGTAGAATGTGGAATTGAAGAAATTGCAGGAATGTCTTTGATTGATCTTGAGACAATTTTCGAGGATGAAAAGGTTACTTCTCAGGTCTCAGCAAAGATAGAGTTTGATGTTGAAAACAGTATATTTAGTGGAATCAAAGGAACCAATATAAAAGGCTATGAAATACACTGTGGAAGAAGTATCAATGAAACAGGAGCGATAAAAATCTTAGAAAAGCATGGAGAGCTAGCCGATTATAAAGAAGGTAGTATAAATATAAAAGGGAATGTATTTGGAACCTACATTCACGGTATATTTGACTCTATGGAGTTTACTAAAAAAATACTTTCAAACATAAGAAAAGCTAGAGGGCTTGAAAGTAAACAAGAAGAGTTTTCTACCTACGAAGAATTTAAGGAAAACGAATATAAAAAATTAGCAGCTCATGTAAGAGCGCATGTAGATACAAAGAAAATTTATGAAATAATGGAAAAAGGAATTTAGGGCAGAATATGCCCTTTTTTCTTTGAATAAGATAAAAAATCAAGTTTATTTGTTAAATTATGGGTTTGACTTGCTATTTTTATTTTGGTAATCTTATTAATGGATATACTACATATTGTGGACATGGTACTAAAGAACCACAATATAATGTGGAAAGGGGATAGTTATGATTGACAAAGTGAAAAAACGAGACGGCAGGCTTATTCCATTTAATCCAGAAAAAATAACAAGAGCAATTTTTCTGGCTGCATCCGAAGTGGCAAATAAAGAAGGTATTACTGCAGATTACCAAATAGCTTCAGAACTGACTGAAGAAGTAAGAAAGCTTCTTAATAGAAAATTTGCTGGCAAGATTCCTTCTGTTGAAGATATTCAAGATGCAGTAACTAAGGTTTTGATTGAGACAGGGCATGCTAAAACCTCTGAAACTTACATATTATATAGAGCAGAACGAAGTAGAATAAGAAATTCTCGTTCTAGGCTAATGAAAACAATTGAAGATATAACATTTTTGGATGCAAATGAATCTGATATAAAAAGAGAAAATGCAAATATAAATGGAAACACTGCAATGGGTACTATGCTTCAATATGGAAGCGCTGTATCTAAAGAGTTCTGCAAAGATTTTATAATAAAAAATGAACATTCAATGGCTCATGATAATGGAGAGATTCATATCCACGATATGGACTTTTTAAACATGGGAACATTGACTTGTTGCCAAATAGACCTAAAAAAAGTATTTTCAGGAGGATTTTCAACAGGTCATGGTTTTTTAAGAGAACCTCAAGATATCATGAGCTATGCAGCATTGGCAGCAATTGCTATCCAGTCTAACCAAAATGACCAGCATGGAGGGCAATCTATCCCTACCTTCGACTATGCTTTGTCAGAAGGGGTAAAAAAAACATTTAAAAAACTATACGCAGAAAATTTTTATAAGGCATTATTTATGGTTTTAGGAAATGCTTTTGAAAGAAAAGCTATAATAGATAGTATTTTAAAAATAACTGATGAAACTGACTCAGCAAAAATATCAGTCTCTGATGAAGAAAAAAATATAGAGGCTCAAAAAATATCTAAAGTATACTCTATAGATTTTGAACAAGTTAGAAAATTACAAGCTTTTGTTTATGATGAAACTTTATTTGAAACTGACAGAAAAACTTATCAGGCAATGGAAGCTTTTATTCATAATTTAAATACTATGCATTCAAGGGCAGGAGCGCAAGTTCCTTTTTCTAGTGTCAATTTTGGTACAGATATATCAGAAGAAGGAAGAATGATTTCAAAAAACTTAATGCTTTCACAAGAAAAGGGATTGGGAAACGGAGAAACTCCTATTTTCCCTATACTGATATTCAAAGTAAAAGAAGGCATAAACTTAAATAAAGAAGATAAAAACTATGATTTATTTAGACTTGCCATGAGAGTATCCTCGAAGAGACTGTTTCCGAATTTCAGTTTCATTGACGCTCCTTTTAACATCAAATATTATCAACCTGATAAACCAGAAACAGAAGTTGTATACATGGGTTGCAGAACAAGAGTAATGGGGAATGTCTGTGGACAAGAACAATCTATGGGTAGAGGAAATCTTTCATTTACAACACTTAACCTGCCAAGGCTAGGTATAAAGTATGGAATAAAAACTTCAGATAGAAATACAGCGGATTTAGATGGTTTTTTTGTGGAATTAGATGAAAAGATTAATTTGATTGGAGAACAGCTGTTAGAAAGATTTGAAATACAAGCTAGTAAAAAAGTTAAAAACTTCCCGTTTTTAATGGGACAAGGTATTTGGAAAGGCTCTGAGAATCTAGGCTGGGATGATGAACTTAGAGATATAATAAAAGAAGGTACTCTTACAATGGGATTCATCGGTCTTGCTGAATGCTTAATTGCGCTTACGGGCAAGCATCACGGAGAAGATGAAAACTCTAGAGCATTGGGAGAAAAGATAATTAGACATATTAGAAATAAAATGGATGAAATGAGTGAAGCTCATAAACTTAACTATTCCTTGATAGCAACTCCGGCTGAAGGTCTTTCTGGAAGATTTACACGTATAGATAGAAAGCTATTTGGAGAAATTGAAGGAGTAACTGATAAAGATTACTACACTAATTCATTCCACGTGCCAGTTTATTACAAGCTTAGTGCATATGAAAAAATTCAAATAGAAGCACCTTACCATGAACTTACAAATGCTGGACATATTAGCTATATAGAATTAGATGGCAATCCATCTTCTAATTTAGATGCATTTGAAACTATAATTAGAGCTATGAAAGATTCAGGAATCGGCTATGGAAGTATAAATCATCCATTAGATAGAGATCCTGTATGTGGATATAATGGTGTTATAGGTGATACCTGTCCTTCATGTGGAAGAGAAGAAGGCGATGTTCCTTTTGAGAGAATCAGAAGAATAACGGGATATTTAGTTGGAACTTTAGATAGATTTAATGACGCTAAAAAATCTGAAGTTAATGATAGAGTTAAGCATATATAAAAAGCTTAAAAACTAAGAAGGATTGTTTAAAATGATAAAAATATGTGGAATTGAAAAAGAGAGTATAGTAGATGGAATAGGTCTAAGATATGTTGTATTTGCTCAAGGGTGTCCGCATAAATGCGTAGGTTGTCATAACCCTGAATCCCATTCTTTTGATTCAGGTAATTATAAAATGATAGATGAAATACTAAATGATATTAAACGAAATCCTTTGCTTAAGGGAGTTACTTTTTCTGGAGGAGAGCCATTTGAACAAGCTAACTCCTTCATAAAACTTTCAAATGAAATTAAAGCTTTTAATAAAGAAAGAGGTTTAAATTTAGATATTTGGTGCTTCACAGGATACAAAGCAGAAGAAATTGTCAATTCAAAAGATAAAGCTAAGCTTGAATTACTGAAGTCTGTAGATATATTAGTAGATGGAAAATTTGATTTGAATTTAAGAACCATCGAAAAGCCATTTGTAGGGTCTTCTAATCAAAGAATTATTGATATCAATAAAAGTAATTTCAATAACTTCGTATTATGGAATGATTTATAAATTTAATCAAAAAAAGAACAATCTGAGATTAGGTTGTTCTTTTTTTAAAAAAAATAAAAGAAAAGGTATTGCTTTTTTTTTTAGACCATGATATATTAATACATGTCCTCAGCGAGAGGATGAAACAAATGTCTTCGACAAGAAGACAAAAGGTTAAAAACAGATGAACTTTGAAAACTGGATAGTAAACCATAAATAGTTTTTAATTTCGATTAAAAACCACACCATTTATGAACAACAACCAAGTCAGTAAATTTTTACTGAGACAAGGATTATATTTGAGAGTTTGATCCTGGCTCAGGATGAACGCTGGCGGCGTGCTTAACACATGCAAGTCGAGCGGGCAATTTATCTAGCACTGATTACTTCAAATGAAAATCATAAGTGTAATCATGAATTTCTACCTTATAATAAAGAAAAAAGAAATTCATGTACGCAAATAGTGATAACACATGAAAGTGGAGTGATGAGTGCTGGATAAATTGCTAGCGGCGGACGGGTGCGTAACACGTGGGTAACCTGCCCCTATCACTGGGATAACACACTGAAAAGTGTGCTAATACCAGATAATATAAGCTTTTGGCATCATTAGCTTATCAAAGAATTTCGGATAGGGATGGGCCCGCGTCTGATTAGCTAGTTGGTGAAGTAACGGCTCACCAAGGCAACGATCAGTAGCCGACCTGAGAGGGTGATCGGCCACACTGGAACTGAGACACGGTCCAGACTCCTACGGGAGGCAGCAGTGGGGAATATTGCACAATGGGCGAAAGCCTGATGCAGCAACGCCGCGTGAGCGATGAAGGCCTTCGGGTCGTAAAGCTCTGTCCTATGGGAAGATAATGACGGTACCATAGGAGGAAGCCCCGGCTAACTACGTGCCAGCAGCCGCGGTAATACGTAGGGGGCAAGCGTTATCCGGAATTACTGGGCGTAAAGGGTGCGTAGGCGGTTTATCAA